>JBLRWT010000189.1:0-4878 GCA_047921095.1 Wenzhouxiangella sp.
GGTTTGCCTGCAAATCGACTGCACCCGGTCCAACCGGCCCGGGTCGATCGCCATCAGCAATTCGTAGTCGTTGCCGCCGCCCAACTGCAACGGCCAGCGCTTCGAGTCGGACGGAACCGTGTCTTGCAGGGCGGGCGAAGCTGGCAAGCGCGCTACTTCCAGCCTTGCGCCCAGAGCTGAACCCAGCAGGTGTCCGAGGTCGGCAAACAGCCCATCGGACAAATCGATCATGGCGTTGACTTCACCGCCAAGCGCCTGGCCGACTCTCACCCGGGGTTCGGGTCGGTGCAAGCGCCGGAGCAAGTCCGGATGAGCGCCAGGACCGACACTCAATGCCGCGGCGGCATCACCCAGGGTCCCTGTCACTGCCAGCAGGTCACCCGCTCGGGCGCCCTCTCGCCGAGCGATATGCTCCGGCCGGGCCTCGCCGAGCAGCTGGACACCAATATTGAGCGGACCCGATGAAATATTGCCACCAACCAGGCTGACGTCGTATCGGTCCGCCAAGGCAAGAAAACCGTCCAGGAAGCCATCCAGCCAGGCCATATCGGCCTCCGGCAGCGTCAGTGACAGCAGGGCCCAGCGCGGGCGGGCCGCCATCGCCGCCAGGTCACTCAGGTTCACCGCCAGGGCCAGGTGGCCAATATCTTCTGCTGGCCAGTCGGCGGTGAAGTGGCGATCGAGAACCAGCGAATCGGTTGTCGCCACCAGGGCATGCTCGGGCGTCGGGCGCAGCATGGCGGCGTCGTCGCCTATGCCGATCAGAACTGACGCATCGCTGCGCGCGCGAGCGCGAATGCGCTCGATCAGTTCAAATTCAGTCACCCTTTTGCTCGGCGTTCCGCTCTACCACTCGTGTCTTTTCCGCGAGCCGGTCCAGTACACCGTTGATGAAGGTATGCGCTTTCTCCGCCCCGAAACGGTGAGCCAGTTCAACGGCCTCGTCAATAACCACGCGGTAAGGCGTTTCGGGGTGATGGATCAGTTCGCAGGCGCCCAGCCGCAGCACCACCCGCTCCATCTGATCGATGCTGGCGTCGGCTCGCTTGAGATAGGGTGCGACGGCTTCGTCGAGCTCGGTGCGGTTGGCCACCACTTCTCGCACCAGGGTTTCAAAATAGTTTTGGTCGACGCCGACGAAATTCTGTTCCTCGACAAACTGGTTGATGATGGCCGAGGCCGAATCGTCGTTGAGTTGCCATTGGTACAGCGCCTGCAGCGCCCGGCGACGCGCCCGGCGGCGCGGCTCGAACGGGCTGACTGTCTTGCCTTTATGACCCATTGGTCAACTCCCGCTTGAGCGCGATCATATCGAGTGCGGCCACAGCCACCTCGCGGCCCTTGTTCTTGCGGGCCGGGTCGGCTCGCTCTAGCGCCTGCGCTTCGTTTTCCGGCGTCAGGACGCCAAACAGAACCGGCAGATCGGTTTCCAGCGCAACCTGCATCAGCCCACGTGCACACTCGGCACTGATGAAATCAAAGTGGGCCGTCTCCCCCCGAACAACGGCGCCCAGCGCGATCACGGCATCGTAGTGACCGGTCCTGGCCAGTTGGCGGCAGGCCAGCGGCAGCTCCCAGGCACCGGGCACATGCACGACCCGCATATCAGAGTCAGAAACACCGGCCTGAGCCAGAGCGGTCCGACAGCCATCCAGCAGGCGATCGGTGATGGCCGGATTGAAGCGGGCAACGGCGATGGCAATTCGGTAGCCCTGGCCTGTCGCGATCGATTCTGAATCGCTCATGCGGTTTCTGTCTCTCCTTCAGGGACGACATATTCGGTGATTTCCAGACCGAACCCGTCAAGCGCGTGCAACCGTTTCGGTGCACCGAAGACCTGCATCCGTCGTATGCCAAGCTCAGCGATGATCTGGGCGGCGATGCCATAGCTGCGCAATTCCTCTGCCGCCCGATCGCGGCCCGAGGCATCGAGGAGCGAATCCGAGGACCGCTGCAAGCCGGCCAGACGCGACTGGTCATCCTCATCATAGCCCAGCACCAGGGCCAGGCCCCGTCCGCGTCGCGCGATATCGGCCAATGCCGCATCCAGCGGCATGCCGAAATTGGGTTCTGTAATACCCAGAACATCGCCGAGCAGTTCGGGGACATGCACACGGACTGGAAATGGCTCATCCGGATGGATCTCGCCGCGAACCAGTGCCCAGTGCAATTTCTGGTTGATGCGGTCGCGAAACACCTTGAGCTCGAATGACCCATGCGCGGTCCCAACCGTCTGGCTATGCACGCATTCCACGTTCTGTTCCGTACCCAGTCGGTGACGGATCAAATCGGCGACCGTGCCCATTTTCAAGCCGTGGGTGGCGACAAACTGCTCCAGTTCGGGCCGCCGGGCCATGGTGCCATCCTCGTTGAGAATCTCCACCAGCACGGCGGCGGGCTCCAGCCCGGCCAGCAGCGCCAGGTCCATGCTGGCCTCGGTGTGGCCGGCCCGGGCGAGCACACCGCCGGGCTGGGCCATCAGTGGAAAGACATGACCAGGCTGGTTGAGATCGACCGGCCGCGCGTTGGGCGCCACGGCGGTCCGAATCGTGTGGGCCCGGTCATAGGCTGAAATGCCGGTGGTCACCCCTTCGGCGGCCTCGATGGAGATGGTGAAATTGGTCTGATGATGACGCCCGGTGTCATGCACCATCAACTGCAAGCCGAGCTGGCTGCAGCGCTCCCGGGTCATGGACACGCAAATCAGTCCGCGGCCATAACGGGCCATGAAGTTGATGTCTTCAGGTCGGGTGAGGCTGGCCGCCATGATCAGATCGCCCTCGTTCTCGCGATCCTCGTCATCCAGCATGACCACCATTTTTCCGGCGCGAATGTCGGCCAGAATGTCTTCGATTGAATCAAATTTCATAAAGGAACCTCTGAAAAACTCTGCGCGGGCGCGACGGAGGCTTTGCGGGAGTCTCCGGATCGGCTTCGGTGAGCGCCGTTTCGTGCCAGGTGCGGTTTGCCGAAGGCAAGAAGCGCTTGGCTAAGAAACGATCGGCGCGTGTGGTTTGGTTATTCCAAATGAGCGAGCCGAAACGAGGCGGAGGCCCCGCAAAGCCCCGTCCCGTATGGGTTTCGCCGGAGAAGCCGCATCTCGCACGCGACGCGCCTCGGCCGTAGCGCCGTTCCGTGCCTGGTGCGGTTTGCCGCAGGCAAGAAGCGCCAGGCAAAGGAACGACCAGCGCGTTACGGCTACTGCCACTCGGCACGGCACGTACGATCTGCGGCTTCTCCGACAGAAACGCGCTCCGCGCAGAGTTATTCAGAGGTTCCTTAGTATTCACGTTGCTCCAGCAAGCGTTCCATGTAGCGCGCCACGAGATCGACCTCCAGGTTGACCTGGTCGCCGGGCTTGAGTGCGCCCAGCGTGGTGGCCGCGAGGGTGTGCGGAATCAGATTCACCTCGAACTCGGCACCGTCCACGGTATTGACAGTCAGACTGACGCCATCGAGCGTCACCGAACCCTTTTCAGCGATATATTTCGCCAGTGGGTCGGGAACGCGGTACCGCAACCGCCTATTATCGCCCAGCTGGGTGAGTGCGACCAGTTCGGCGAAGCCATCGACATGACCGCTGACCAGGTGCCCGCCGAGGCGCTCACCGAGGGCCAGCGCCGGCTCCAGGTTGACCGGGCTGCCCACGTTCAGCCCCCCCAGAACGGTGCGGCTGAGCGTTTCGTCGGACAGATCGGCGGCAAAACCGCCATCGGTGATATCAAGCGCGGTCAGGCAGCAGCCGGCCACCGCGATGCTGTCGCCCGTGCGCCAGTCAACCGGACCCAACTCGGGACAATCAATTCGCAGGCGCGCGCCGCCAGCTTGACGGTCAATCGCGCTGACGGTTCCGATGGCCTGAATGATTCCGGTAAACATCAGTCGCTTTCCAGGTTAGCCGAGCAATTTCAATTCAGATGATCAATATGCACGCCGGCCGCTGCGGCTAGCGAACATCGATGCGATAGACAAAGCGCCAGTCAGGACCCACGCGCCGGCTATCGACCAATTCCAGATGGAGGCGGTCGGAAAACTTTTCCATGGCCGGCAGGGCGAGCATCGGTCGACCGGCACCGAGCAGGACCGGTGCCTGGTAGACGACCAGCTCGTCCACGAGGCCGGCCTCCAGCAGGGCGCCGGACAGCCTGGGCCCGGCCTCGACATGCAACTCGTTGATATCGCGGGCTGCCAGGCCTTCGATCAACGCATGGAGGTCCACCCGTCCCGCAGCATCGGCCGGCAACCGCCACCACTCCACGCCCTGGCGTTGCCAGGCGGGCTTGCCTGTTGTCGCGACAAGCACTGGTCCGGGCAGGTCAATCAGGCGGGCCTGTTCAGGGAGACGGCCCTGTGAGTCGGCGATGATTCTCAGCGGCGTACGTTCCACGCCGGGCAGCCGCACGTTCAAACGGGGGTCGTCGGCCAGGACCGTGTCGATGCCGGTCAGCAGCGCAGAAGCCCTCGCCCGCCAGCGCTGCGTATCCGCGCGCGCCGCCGGACTCGTCACCCATTGTGACTGACCATCAGGTCCTGCGCTGCGGCCATCCAGGCTGGCCGCCAGCTTGACCCGCACCCAGGGACGTCCGCGTTCAAACCGGCTGACGAAACCCGGGTTGAGCGCACGCGCAGCCGCCTCCATCAGCCCAGAACGAAGCTTGATGCCTGCTTTTGCAAGCATTTCGATGCCGTTACCGGAATTTTCCGGGAACGGGTCGACCATGGCGGCAACAACCTCGGCAACCCCGGCCTCAATCAGGGCGGTTGCGCAAGGTGGCGTGCGACCGTGGTGACTACACGGCTCCAGCGTCACGTAAGCTGTCGCGCCGCGGGCCCGGGCGCCCGCCTCCCGCAGCGCGATCACTTCGGCGTGAGGCTGGC
>JBLRWT010000190.1:0-4861 GCA_047921095.1 Wenzhouxiangella sp.
GGCGATGTCGATAAGTCGATATTTCGATCGCTTCACGGTGCCGGTCGCGGCGTCATGGTCACCGCTATCACCATGATCATCGGGGTGCTGCTGTGGACATTCTCCGACCTTCGGTTCCAGGCCGAAATGGGCATGTTGATCGCGCTGTGGCTGACCGTTTCGGTGCTCGCGGCCCTGTGCCTTATGCCGGCGCTGGCCTACGCCACCCGCCCGCGTTTTATTTTCGGCGATCCGGCCGCAGTACCGGTCGGACGCCCAGCCACGCACGTTGCCGGCTGAGGCCATGGCAACCCCCAAAGCACCATTGAGAGGCAGTTGAATGGCAATTCTCGAGCATGCCGAGGTCGGAATCGGAAAGCGCCCGGCGCTTCTGATCATCGATGTCAACAACGCCTTTACCGACCCCGACTCAGGGATCGGCTGCCCCGCCGAAGAGGTGGTCGCGGCCATCGGCCATTTGCTCGAGGTCTTCCGGTCTAATCGTCTTCCGGTCTTCTATACCACCGTGGCCTATTCGGCCGCGGAACAGGCTCGCGTGTTCCGTGCCAAGCTGCCCATCTTGGATATCCTCGAGGACGGCAGCCATGCCGTGGAGATCGACCCTAGGGTGGCCCCTGCACCCGGCGAAACGGTGCTGGTGAAGTACTGGCCGAGCGGGTTCTTTAAGACCGAACTGGCCGAGCGCCTCGAGGCTGACGGGATCGACACGGTGGTAATTACTGGGCTCACCACCAGTGGCTGCGTGCGCGCCACCGCGGTTGATGCGCTATCACACGATTTCCGTGTCGTCGTGCCGCGCGAGGCGGTGGGCGACCGCGATCCTCCGGCCCACAAAGCCAATCTGCACGACATCGACTGCAAGTACGGCGACGTCCTGTCCGTGGACGAGACAATCGAGTTGGTGCAACAGGCCGCTGCTGCGGGCGGGTCATTCGAATCTGAAAATTAGGAGAACCGATCCATGGCATACCATCTGGGTGTCGACGTCGGCGGGACATTCACTGACCTGCTGCTGATCAATGACGATGACGGCACAACCTACACCGCTAAGGTTCTCTCGACGCCGGAGGATTCTTCGATCGGCGTTCTCAGCGGCGTCAAGCGCATCTGCAGCGAGTCGGGCGTCGATCCCCGTGAAATCACGTGGGTGATGCACGGCACTACGGTTGCGACCAATGCGGTTCTGACCGGCAAGGGAGCCAGCGTTGGGCTGGTGACCACCCTTGGCTACCGCGACGTCTTGCAGGTTGCCCGCTCGTTCTGTCCGGGCGGCTTGGGCGGATGGGTCAGTTTCGTCAAGAGTCCGCTGCTTGCGCCGCTGGAGCTGACTGTCGAGGCCCACGAGCGTACCGCGGCTGACGGAGCGATCGTCGAGGCGCTGGACGAAGTGACGCTGAAATCCTCGCTGGAGGAACTGGCCGCCACTGGGCGGGTCGAGGCCTTGACCATATGCTTCATCAATGCCTACGTCAACTGCGAGAACGAGGTCAGGGCTCGGGAGGTTGCCCGACAGGTGTTCAGCGACATTCCGATCTCGATTTCTAGCGAACTCGTGCCGGAAATGCAGGAGTACGAGCGTACCGAAACCACGGTGGTCAACTCCTACGTTAGCCCCCAGGTTTCGAAGTACCTGAACAACCTCCAGCGTTCGCTCGAGGAGCGCATGGGTGAGAACGTGCAGCTGACCATTCTGCGCTCCGATGGCGGCCTGGCGCCATCCCGGGCGGCCGCGGACTCCCCGGTCAACCACCTGCTCTCCGGTCCGGCGGGCGGGGTGGCTGGGGCGCTGCACTTCTGCCGCCAAGCCGGCTATAAGGACATTCTGACTTTCGACATGGGCGGGACATCCACGGACGTCGCACTGATCCAGAACGGCCGGCCCCGGACCCGGCGTGAAACCCGGGTCGGCGACGTGGTGGTGCGTGCACCCTCGGTGGATGTGCGCACAGTCGGCGCCGGCGGCGGCTCCATCGCTTTCGTGCCGGAGCTGACCAGGGCGCTGCGCGTCGGCCCAGATTCGGCCGGCGCCGACCCGGGACCGGCGGCCTATATGAAAGGCGGCCAGAAACCCACGGTCTGCGACGCCAACGTGGTGCTCGGTTTCCTGCCGGCCAACATCCAGCTCGGCGGCAAGATGGCGATCAACCGGGAAGCCGCCGAAAAGGCTGTCCAGCAGGTTGCCGATGACATGGGCATCGATCTGATGGAAGCCGCGGAGGGAATCATCAAGATAGTTAACGAATCCATGTTCGGTGCTCTGCGTCTGGTCTCGGTCGAGCAGGGTTTCGATCCCCGTGAATTTGCCTTGGTCGGCTTTGGCGGCGCCGGTCCGCTTCATGCCAATGCCTTGGGCCGCCTGACCGGATCCTGGCCGGTCATCATCCCGCCCGGGCCGGGCGTGCTGTGCGCCTATGGCGATGCGACCACCCAGATCCGCGACGAGGCATCCAAGACCTATGTCAGGATGGCCAAAGACATCAGCGCCGAAACCCTGCTCGAGGAACTCGAAGTACTGCGTGAGCGCGCGGCCGAAACCCTGGATGCCGACGGCATCTCCCGCGGGGACCAGGAAGTCACTTTCCAGGCCGACCTGCGCTATGCCGGCCAGGCGTTCGAGATCACCATCGAATTCAGCGCTCAGAAACTGAAGGAAGAGGGTCTGAAGCTGCTGACCGGGCAGTTCGACGCCGAACACGACAAGCTCTTCTCATTCGCCCTGGGCGAGGACCACGAGTTGCTGATGATCCGTGCAATCGTCAAGTCACGGCCGGCTGACATTCAGCCGCCGGAAGTGGGCCGCGAGGGGCTTTCCCTTGAAGAATGCAGGGTGCATGACAGCCGCTTCTATCACGAGGGCCAGTGGCACAGCTGTGAGATCTATGAACGCAGCCTGTTGCATAGCGGGCTGAAGGTGCCCGGACCCGCCATCGTCATCGAGATGGATTCGACCACGGTCATCCTTCCCGACCATTCAGCCATCGTCGATGAGATCGGCAACCTGCTGATCACCCCGGACAACTGAGGAGATTACCCATGGCCCGAATCATCGAAACCAATAACCGCCCGCTGAAGCAGGTTGAGGTCGATACCATCACCGTCGATCTGATCGAAAATGCACTAAGAAATGCGCGAGAGGAAATGGATGCGGTGCTGTTCCGCACAGCAATGAGCCCGGGAATTCGCGAACAGGGCGACTGTTTCCCGATGATCGCCAACCGTGATGGAAAGATGGTGGTGGGCCAGTTCGGCTCGTTCATCCACGGATTCACCAGCGCCTACGACCGGGATATCGAGGAAGGCGACATATTACTGACCAACGACCCCTACATGTGCAATGCGGCGGTCAGTCATCTGCCCGACTGGACCGTGCTCATGCCGATTTTCAAGGATGGCCGCCACCTGGCCTGGTCGGCCATGTTCGGGCACATGAGCGACAACGGGGGAATGGTTCCCGGATCGATCCCGATCAAGGCGCGCAACATCTACCAGGAAGGCATCCGCATTCCGCCGGTAAAGCTTTACCGCAAGGGCGAACTGCAACCAGATGTCTTGGAGCTGATCTTGCACAACGTGCGCACCCAGCAGTGGAACCGCTTCGATCTCAATGCGCTGGTTGCGGCCTGCCGGACCGCTGGACGAAGAGTGGTGGAGATGGCTGATCGATTCGGCGACGAGGTGCTCACCTCGACCATGCAGCAGATGCTCGATCGCAATAAGATGGCCATGTCCAAGATCATCCAGATGATCGTGCCCGAGGAACCCCGGGAGTTCGAGGACTACATCTGCGATGACGGCGTCGGCAAGGGCCCCTACAAGATTAGCTGCAAGCTCTGGCGAGAGGGTGATAAGGCAATCTTCGACTTCGATGGTACCGACCCGCAGGCCGAAAGCTCGATCAATTTCTACATGAACGAAGAAATGTTCAAGATGTTTTTCGGGTCGTTCACGATCAACCTGTTCGACCCGGGGATTCTGTTCAACGACGGCTTCTACGATCTTGTTGATGTGCGAATTCCCCAAGGCAGTCTGCTCAAGCCTAACTTCCCGGCAGCGCTCAGCGGTCGCACGCACGCCTTGGGGCGGATTTTCGACGTAATGGGCGGGCTGCTCGGCCAAGGCGCACCCGAAGCGATCAACGCCGCCGGCTTTTCCGACAGCCCGCATCTTTTCTATTCAGGCAAGCGCGAGAACGGTGAACCCTTCCAGCTCTTCCAGATCGGTTTCGGCGGCGTCCCCGGCCGGCCGGCGGGAGACGGGCCCGACGGCCATTCGCTGTGGCCGGGCTTTACCAACGTGCCCAACGAGTTCATCGAATCCTATTTTCCGCTCCGGATCGAGCGCTACGAGTTGATCCCGGACTCCGGCGGTGCCGGCCTACACCGGGGCGGCAACGGGTTGAGCGTCGCCTACCACTTCCTGGCCGACGGCGAAATCGCAATCCACGACGACCGCTGGCTGACCTACCCCTGGGGGGTCAACGGCGGCACTCCGGGGATGCGCTCCACCAAGCGACTGGTGCGCGCCGACGGCAGAGAAGAGTGGCTGCCGGCCAAGTGCGAGGACATCGAGGTCAGGGTCGGCGACGTGCTCTACTTCAACACCTGGGGCGGCGGTGGCTGGGGCGACCCGTTCGAGCGCGCCCCTGCGCTGGTCGCCCGCGATGTGACCCGGGGGCTGGTCACCCGGGAGGGTGCGCGGCGCTACGGGGTCGTGCTGGATGATTCCCTCGAGGTGGATGAGCAAGCGACCGAGGCGCTGCGCGTGAAGTTGCGCGGCGAACGCGGCGAAGTCAAACTGTTCGACTTCGGTGGCACTGTCGAGGAAATCAAGGCACGATGCCGGGAAGAGACCCACCTCGAAC
>JBLRWT010000191.1:0-4858 GCA_047921095.1 Wenzhouxiangella sp.
GGAGCATCATCCAGTGGGACAAGGACGACCTGGAAACGCTGGGGTTGCTGAAGGTGGATTGTTTGGCACTTGGCATGCTGACAGTGATCCGCAAGACCATTGACTTGGTCAATGGTCTTGCGGATCACGGGAAACGGGAAACGGGGAAAGGGGAAAGGAAAAAGAAGCGTGGGCATCCCCCTTTTCCCGTTTCCCTTTCCCCTTTTCCCACCAGCGACCTGTCGCTGGCCACCCTCCCGCGCGAAGATCCGGCCACCTACGACATGCTCTGCGCCGGTGACGCCATCGGTGTGTTCCAGGTCGAATCAAGAGCGCAGATGGCGATGTTGCCGCGGCTCAAGCCGCGCTGTTTCTATGACCTGGTGGTGGAAGTGGCCATTGTCCGGCCGGGGCCGATTCAGGGCGACATGGTCCACCCTTACCTGGAGCGGCGGGGAAATCCGGACAAGGTGACTTACCCTTCGCCGGCATTGGAAGAGGTGCTCAAGCGCACCCTGGGTGTGCCGATCTTCCAGGAACAGGTGATGCAGATCGCAATCGCGGCCGCCGGCTTCACGCCGGGCGAGGCCGACCAACTGCGACGCGCCATGGCCGCATGGAAACGGCGCGGTGGCCTGGGGCAGTTTGAAAAGAAACTCATCGACGGCATGCTCGCGCGCGGCTATACCCATGAATTTGCCGAGCGCATCTATGGCCAGATTCAGGGCTTTGGCGAATACGGCTTCCCCGAGTCGCACGCCGCCAGCTTCGCCCTGCTGACCTATTTTTCCGCCTGGCTGAAATGCCACCACCCGGCCGCCTTTACCTGCGGCCTGCTCAACAGCCAGCCGATGGGTTTCTACGCCCCGGCCCAACTGGTCAATGATGCGCGGCGGCATGGGGTGAGGGTGTTGCCGGTGGATGTGCGGTTCAGTGGGTGGGACTGTGGGATAGAAGAAGGCTCAAGGCTCAAGGAACAAGGCTCAAGGAACACAAAATCTCTTGAACCTTGCGCCTTGAGCCTTGTGCCTTGTGCCTCAACAATCCGGCTGGGGTTTCGGATGGTGAAGGGGTTTGACGAGGCGGCGGGGGATCGCATTGTCGCGGCGCGGGCCGAACGACCGTTTGGTGATCTTCAGGATCTGACCGAGCGGGCCGGGCTGGATCGGGGGCAGGGTCGGGCACTGGCCGAGGCCGGGGCGCTGAAAGGCCTGGTCGGGCATCGCAATCGGGCACGCTGGGAAGCGCTGGCGACCCGGCGCCAGGGCGATCTGCTGGCCGGAACCACCATTGCCGAGCCGCGCATCACCATCAAGCCGCCGGGCGATCGTGACAACTTGCTCGATGACTACGCCAGCCTGGGTTTGAGCCTGGATCATCATCCACTCAAGATCCTGCGCCGCCAGTTGGGTCGCCGGGTTCGCACAGCGGCCGAGCTACGTGGGCTGGCCGATGGTATGGCCATCGAGGCCGCCGGTGTGGTCACCCACCGCCAGCGCCCGGGCACGGCCTCGGGCGTGGTCTTTCTGTCACTGGAAGATGAAACCGGCATCATCAACGTCATCGTCTGGCCGAAGCTGGTCGAACGCTATCGCCAGGCCGTGCTTGATGGCCATATCCTGCGCGTGGTCGGCAAACTGCAGAACGCCCACAATACCCAGCACCTGGTGGCCAGGAGCATTCACAGCGAAGACCACCGCCTGGCACAACTGACTCACCACTCCCGCGATTTTTGCTGATGGAGAAGGCGAAAAGGTGAAAGGTGAAAGGTGGAAGTAAAGAATTCGGGCGTTGACCGGATTGAGGGGGTTGGGTAGAGTGCTCGGGCCGGTTCGTCCGGTGCGTCATTACAATATAAAGGCCTGCCCATGACCCAGTCCGACGTCCGCCTCGACCCCTTGCCGCCACCACCGCCGTTGTATCGTTGGATGGTGCTGATCTTCATCAGCCTGGCGATGTTCGGCAACTACTACGTCTACGACTCGCTCGGGCCGGTCATCGATCTGCTTCGAGACCAGCTCGATTTCAGTTACAGCCAGGTCGGACAACTGGTCTCTATCTATAACATCGCCGCCCTGCTCGTGCTGCTGGCCGGCGGTGTCATGATCGACCGCTTCGGCACCAAGGTGGCCATCACCTTCTTTGGCGTGGTCTGCGTCATCGGCGCCGCGATGATCGCCGCCACCCCGCATTTCGAGATGATGCTGGCCGGTCGTTTCGTGCTCGGCCTGGGAGCCGAACCGATGATCGTGGCCGCGATCACCGCAATGGCCAAGTGGTTCAAGGGCAAGGAGCTGAGCTTTGCCTTCGGCATCAACCTGTCGATCTCGCGCTTAGGCTCGGCTTCAGCCGACTGGTCGACCTCGTTTGCCGCACCTCTTTACGTCAACTGGCAGGATCCGCTGTGGCTGGCCACGGCCATCTGTGGCCTGGCCGTGACCGCCGCCATCCTGTACTGGATCATGGAGCAGCGCGCCGAGACCCGCTATTCGCTCGGCCCGGCCGAGGAAACCGAGAAGCTCAGCTTCAGGGAACTCTACGCCTTCGGCCGCTCCTACTGGTACGTGGTCGCGCTGTGCGTGGTGTTTTATTCCACCATCTTCCCGTTCCGTACCTTCGCGATCGATTACTTCCAGCAGGCCCACGGCATGACCCGCGACGCCGCCGGCCTGCTCTCCAGCCTGCTGCCCATGGCCGCCATCATCGCCACGCCGATCTTCGGCCTGATGGTCGACAAGGTCGGCAAGCGCTCGATGTTCATGGTGGCAGGCTCGGTGTTGATGCTGCCCTTGTTCCTGGCCGTGACCTATCTGCCGCCGGGGCCGGAAGTGCGGCTGGTGATTCCGTTTATCGGCTCAGGCCAGGTGCCGCTGACCCTGCTGATCGTGATTACCTTGCTGGGTGGCGTGTTCTCGTTGATTCCGGCCGTGATGTGGCCGTCGGTGGCCTATATCGTCGATTCCCGCCGGCTGGGCTCGGCCTATGCACTGATGACCCTGTGCCAGCAACTCGGCTGGGCCGTCGTGCCAGTGATGATCGGCTGGCTCAACGACCGCTTCAGCGCCTCACCGGAAAACCCGGATGGCTATGCCGCCGGCATGTGGTTCTACTCCGCCCTGGTCACCATCGGCCTGTTTTTCGCCTGGCTGCTGTACAAGGTCGAACGCGGCCCCCACGCCCACGGGCTGGAAACGATCACGGCGCATGCCGATAGCGCGCGGGGCGATCCAGAGCAGGAGGATCATGTTCAGACCAGGGTTTAGGGGGCGCCTGGGGATGCCTCGGCACGCGTAGGTCGGGGTTGCATCCCCGACGGTCAAAAGCTTGGCTCAAGGAAAGCATCGTTAGAGGATACGATCGTGATTCCGGGCCGATCTTTCACCCAGCATCGTCCGTCGGCCATACGCGCTTGACGGTTTCCTATCGGGTTCTTATTTACCAGGCTTCCAGTTGCAAGCTTTCAACGCGTTCAAATTCTCCCTGATTACGGGTGACTACTGACTTCCGTCTCCCGTCTCCCGTCTCCCGCCGCACCGACCTCTGACCCTGATCCCGGGGCCCGGAACTGGCCATTTGATTGACCCCGGAGGCAGCGGTGAATTACCATATACTCACTAGAGTAATTCACTTGGTCATGGGCATGACCGGAGATTGTTGATGAGAAGCACCATTACTGAACGGGGCCAGACCGTCATTCCAGCCGCCATCCGGCGCGAGCTGGGGCTTTCTCCGACAGATCGGCTGGAATGGGTTTTGACCAGTGAAGGCCTGCGCGTTATTCCGGTCAAGGCCGATCCGGTCGATGCGCTGCGCGGGCGTGGCCGGGGTGGCAGTACCGAACGCCTGCTGGCCGACCGCAAGGCCGACCGTAGCCTGGAATGAGGCAATTCCTGCTCGACACCTCGGCCCTGCTGGCCCTGCGTGACGACGAACCGGGTGCTGAGCGGGTGGCCGGTTTGCTCAGGGACCCAGCGGTGCGATGCCATGCTTGTTTCATGACCCGTATGGAAGTGTTGTACCGGATATGGAAAGATGAGAGCGAGCTGGCCGGCAAGCTTGCCTTGCAGCAGTGCCTGGCTCTTCCGCTCGATTGGGTCGAGGCCAGCGATGAGCTGTTGCTGCAAGCGGCTGAGCTGAAGGCCGGTTTTTCAATTTCGGTGGTTGATGCCTGGATCGCTGCGGCTGCCATGCGCCAGGGGGCAATTCTGCTCCACAAGGATCCGGAGTTCAACGCCTTGGCGATCGAGCAGGAATGGCTGCCGTTGAAGCCCAAGCAATAGGGAATCGCGCCCATTGCGCGTGCCCGTGCTTTGTTGTGCGTCTCCCGTCTCCTCCCGCCGCACAGACGCACGGACCACACCGACCACCAACGCACCGATCACTTGCGCCTTGCATCTGCGCTCGGGTTCCAAAAACCGGCCCAGTATTCTGCCTCCTCTCGGCGGCGACGGTTCAGCGCGCCCGAGGCCTCGGCCAGGTCCAGAAGCTGATCGAGGGCTCGCAGTCGATCGGCCGGGCTGGTTCGCAGCACTGAATCTTGTAGCTGGGCGTAGGCTGCGCCTTCCCAGGTCCAGGGGTTGTGCCGATCGTCAGGAGTAGTCACCCGAAACCTCCTTGATCTGTTCGAGATGCTTTCACCTTTCACCTTTCACCTTTCCCCCTTTTCTACATACTCCGGCGGTATTCGCCGCCGACTTCGTACAGGGCATGGGAGATTGATCCCAGCGAGCAACGCTTGACCGCTTCCATCAACGCCTCGAAGGTGTTGCCGCGACGGCGGGCGACTTCCTGGAGGTTTTTCAGTACGGCTTCGGCGTGGTCGCTGTTGCGGGCGTTGAAGGCGCGCACGTTTCTGACCTGCTGCTGCTTTTCTTCTTGG
>JBLRWT010000192.1:0-4852 GCA_047921095.1 Wenzhouxiangella sp.
GTCCCCTGGGCGAAGATGCCCTGGGCGAAGCCGTCTGGCCATATCGTTCCGTGTCCGCGAATCAAACGGTGTTACAGCCCCCCTTCGCCTGACCAGCCCCGCGCGATTCGGCCCTCCGGGACAGGCTAACTCGCGGCGGCGCAGGGAACGCGGAGCAACACCCATCCCGAGCGTTGTCCCCGGCGCTTGTGATTGTCTTGTGAGAGAATCAAGGCTTCTCCGGGAGAACATCCGATGACCCGCACCGTACACCCGAGCTCCATACCTCGAACACCAGGATGACCGTGACGGCACACTCGCAGGACTGCACAAACCGTGGGACCCGTTACGGGCTTGCCGGGCCAGGCGAGCCGTGGGACGCGGCTGCCTGGGACCGGTTCGTGGAGCAGGCACCGTCCGCCACGCTCTACCATCGGAGCGTCTTCCGCGGCATCGTCGAGGATGTGTTCGGTCACAGGACCTACTATCTCCAGGAGTACGGCCCGGCCGGCGAGATCCGGGGTGTCCTCCCGCTGGTGAGGCTCACCAGCAGGCTCTTCGGCGATTTCCTCGTGTCCATGCCGTTTTTCAACTACGGCGGCGCCGTGGGTGACGACCCGGCCGTCGAGTCCTCCCTGATGCGCCGGGCGGCGGACCTCGCTGCCGACCTTGGGGTCAGCCACGTGGAGTTCCGGGATTCAGGCCCGAGAGAGGGCTCATGGCCGGTCCGCGCGGACAAGGTGGCCATGAAACTGCAGCTTCCGGAAAGCGAGGATGCGCTGTGGAAACAGATCGGATCCAAACTGCGTGCCCAGGTGAGGCGCCCGTTCAAGGGAGGGGAGGCGGTCACGGTGGAGCACGGCGGCGTGGAGCTGCTGGAGGACTTCTATCGCGTCTTTTCGCGGAACATGCGGGATCTCGGAACACCCGTCTATCCGGGCATCCTGTTCCGGACTATCCTGGATCGGCTGGGCAGCGCCGCACACATCGTGCTTGTCCGCGTCGGCAACCGGCCGGCCGCGGCCGGCTTCCTGCTGCGTCACAGGGAAGACATGGAGATCCCCTGGGCGTCATCGCTGAGGGAGTTCAACGGCATCGGCGCCAACATGCTGTTGTACTGGGAGGCGCTCAGGTTCAGCATCGAGCAGGGTTGCCGGGTCTTTGATTTCGGGAGATCAAGCGTCGATTCAGGCACCTACCGCTTCAAGCAGCAATGGGGCGCGGAGCCCCGCCAACTCTACTGGCATTACTGGCTCTCCGGCGGCGGTGAGCTGCCCGAGTTGAACCCCAACAACCCGAAGTTCCGCCTGGCCATACAGGTCTGGCGCAGGCTCCCCCTGGCCGTCGCCAACCGCCTCGGCCCGCCCATCGTTCGCAACCTTCCCTGAACTGTCTCGCCGTTGGGTCTATCGCTCCCCATCTATTCTGAAAAAGCAATTGTTCTCACGGGGGCACGGGGCCGCGAAAAAAGTCAAGAACATGATCTCTCGCAAAGCCGCAAAGACGCCAAGGAAAGCGTTTTTCAGTTCGGTTCTTCTTCGCGTCTTGGCGTCTTTGCGAGAGACCGGTCTTGGGTATTGAGCGCAAAGGGCTCGATGTTGTTCTGTAGGTCGGTCTTCAGGCCGACAACCGTGGCTCGATCCGGCACCGTCGTCGGCCTGAAGGCCGACCTACAAGGAAACATACCGGAGCGGTTCTTGAAGGCAATGTTCTCTCGCGGAGGCGCGGAGGCGCGGAGGCGCGGGGAAAAAGCTGAACATAATCATATGATTCCTTGGCCTTCGGTACTGGACGAAAACGCGTCCATTGCCTGAAGGGTCTGGTTTCTGACCGAAGCAAACAGTCCATTCGGCCCGTTCCTTTCTCAGCGCCTCCGCGCCTCCGCGAGAGAACAAGGGTCCTGGCTTCTCAATTCCCCATCGCCACGAATCAGCTTGATGCTGTGCAGATAGAAGCTCCGACCGTGGGATACGGCGGTGCCAAACAGGAGAACCCGGGCGATCTCCTCCAAGTCCATCTTTCTGTTCCGAGGAGAGTTCTCCAGGGCAGCCAATGGGATGCACTCAAGATGGTGCCCTGCAGGCTCCAGGGTGATCCGGTGATTGAACCGATCCGCAAACCGGAAGTTGTGTTGGGCATCGTCTATCCGCAACGTAAGCTGCAGAGGTAATGGGTCAGGGTTGGTCATCTCCAGCACCAGCGCATCGTAGCCGCTCCAGTCGGGCACCGGCGTCTCCCACGCAACCCCGGGAAAGGTCCCGCTCAGAAGCCGAATGTGCAACGCCTTGCCATCGCCATTCCATTGCGCCTCCAGGCGTGCGGTGGCGCCATTGACGTCCATGAGGCGCAGGTCCAGGCGATTCTTGGGGCAGACGAGGCAGGGGAAATCCGCGTCCCGTTTCATCAGGGCGGGCGAGATTACGGCCACTGGAAGGAGCACCAACGCTGACAACACCACGGGCACCAGGGCCAGGGACAACCTGCGGAGGCGCCCCCTGACGGGCACCGAAACCCGGGGGTCATAGAGCGCGATCAGCGCCAGCGCAGCAACGGTGCCGGCCATGTTGACGGCCACGTCCCAGAGGGAGGCATTGCGGTCCGTGAACCGTTGCGACCACTCCGTGACCCCGGAGATGAGCAGCATCGTGAGGAACGTGCAGAGGTAGGTGTGCCAGGCAATCCGGCATGCCGGCGGGGCAAAACGTCTAAGTGAAACAAATACAATGGCTGCGAGCAGCCCGAAGAGGGGGAAGTGCGCCGCACTGTGCAGGGGGCCTATCAGAGGGCCGTCGCCCGGGATGCGCCCGAAATGCCAGACAGCGAGGACCAGAATGGCCGCCAGCGCCAGGCCTGAGGGGTGCAGCCTGTTCATCGCGTTTCCAAAAGGCATGATCCTCTCACGGAGTCACGGAGTCCGGGGGGAAGTCAAAAGACGGATTTCTCGCAAAGGCGCGAAGGCGCCAAGAATACCTTTTGATATTGCATTGGTTCTCTTTGCGCCTTCGCGCCTTCGCGAGAGATCATGCCTTTGACTTTGTTTTTCTCCGTGCCTCCGTGGCTCAGTGAGAGACAGGATTTTTATCCACCACGAACACCCTGAAGCCATCAGGTGTCATTCTCGCCCGGCACGGGTTCGGCGAGCCGGGCTACGTGTCGTTGTCACCAGCCACCAGATACCAGGATCCCTGCTTGATTTCGTCGAGTTTGACGCGACTGCCGGGTGGTCTGTACATCAATAGAGGGTTTGTCTCGCCGCGGGCACGAAATCCCACATTGAGGAACCTGCGTGACACATCCTTGCTTCCGGCGATGGAGACTGCAATGGACTCGGTCGCCCCTGTCTGCTGCATGCGGACAAACCGGGCGATCACCTCTTCGAGTTCAATGGATGTCTCATCCCAGGCAAAGTCCACGATGTCAATCCGATGGTCCCTCTCGGCAAACACGAGGTAGCCCACCAATGGGCCGGCGGCCGACTCCCTGACGCCGAAAACCCGGTACGTCCGGACTGGACACTGCCGATATCGCCAGTCCAGGTACTCGGCGCTCTTCTCGCCGATCAGCGCGTAGCGGGACGCGACCCGTCCCCAGAACTCATCGAATTCCCTGTCAAAGGAGTCGGTGACGAAACAGTCCCGTGGGGAAGAACGTTCATGTCGCATGATTCCGGGGCGGAATCTCAGAGCAACATCGACAAGGAGCGAGGTGGGTCTGCTCAACCACGGCGCACGGATGTATTTTCTCAGAAAGTAGTGAGACTTGAGGGGAAGTATCAGTTGCAGCAGGCCCGCCACGGGCTCATAACCCACCCGCCGCATGACCGGTGTCGACTTCGGGTTCGGGAATCCGTAAACGACATCGAGATGCTGTCCGGTGCAGGTGCTCAGGAGTGCCCTCTGCAGCGCGATGGCGGGCCCCGCAGACCGATGTCCCTGAACGACCATGAGATCTCCGGCTATGGCGGCATTCAGGGGCTTGCCTCTGGAGTGGAGCGTTCGGGGAAATGCGGCAGTCGATCCGACCAGTTGATCACTCCCGTTCTCCCTCAGAAGATGAAGGATCGCTTCGCCGGCGGGATTGCTTTCGTAGAGCCAGGGGTAGCGGGACTCGGGGAGCGCCCCGAATACCTCCCTCCACAGGGCGAGGACGAGAGGTCGCGCCTCGTCCAGGGGGGGGCGGGTCACAGAGTACTTCATCTGGGTGTTGCCGCTGTGGTCACGAAGCGACCTCTTTCTTGTAGAAAGCTCCAGCAAAGATAATGAATCGCCCGGAAAATGACTACCGGTTCGGGGCGGCTGGTCCCCATATCTCATCAGCGATCGCGAAGGATCGTGGTCTCTCGGCCCGCCTCGCCCGTCTCCGGAGGGTAAACCGTAGCCTCGTAGGGCGGATAAGCGAAGCGCATCCGCCAAGCCCTGCCGATGGCGTGCCGGATGCGGCTGCGCCTTATCCGGCCTACGAGCTACGAGCAAGCGAGGCTGGCCGAGAGGCTGCTTGCGCTCGATTTCCCCGTGGGCACCAGGCGTCTCAGGGCAGGTTTTCCAGGAGGGAGCCAGTGCAACCGAGGGGAGAGGGCGGGCTTCCTTGGGTGTCGGCGTCCGTTAGCAGGGCGGCAATGGTCATGCCCGACGAACAGATCCGTGAACTGCCTTTCCAGGGCTGCGCCCTCGCTCCATCGCATCGGAGGAAAGAAGACTCATTCTCGCAGACGATTCCGAATGCCGGCAGGTCTTCACGGTTTCAAGCCCGATGCCCTTTGGCCCAGAGTAACAACCCCATCTCGCATCCGGCTCTAGCAGGCTGTTGAAAAACCCTCGGGCGGCGCCATGCTGCGTTGGAAAGCGGCTCAAAATGCTCATGTACTCGCATGTAC
>JBLRWT010000193.1:0-4832 GCA_047921095.1 Wenzhouxiangella sp.
AACGACCAGCACGGGGATTGGCGACAACTGCGCGCTGGCGCGGGTCGCCTCCACGGATTGCCGCAATGCCTGAGCCGTCTCGTTGTCGGCGTCAAACAGTTCGCGCAGGCAAAGAAGACCGGGCAAGGTACGATCCCGGCCGGTGGCCAGGTTGTCGATGATCTCGATGCCGCCGCCGGGAGCGATGCCCGAATGGGTGGCCCACCAGGCCTGACGCTGGGCCCGGGTCGCGTCCGGTGCGGCAATGGCAAAATCACACGGCATGTCGAACGGCCCACGGCGCAGGTAGGCCGAAGCATAAGTCACAGTCACCGCTCGCCACAGGTCCAGGGCAACGTTGACCGGCGCGAGGTCAAGAGCAAAATCATCGAATCCGATCTCCACCAGGTGTTGTCGGGCCAGCGCCGGGTCAGGTGCTTCCAGCAGACCGGCAGCGGTCAGGGCAGCGCAGCGCTGCGCGCCGGCGGCGGCAAGCATCGGGTTGCCCAGCGGCAAGGCCATGGTGGTTTCAAGATCGGCCAGCATGCAGGGCTGATACAGCGCAGCGACCGTGGCGTAGTCGTAGGCATGCCTGACGCCAGCCGGGCTGATATTGGGCATCAGGGCCACGACTGCATCCAGCAGACCGTCTTCATCCTGCTCGGCCGCCCGCAACACGGCGCCACCGCCGTTGGACAGACCGGTGGCGATGATTCGCGTGTTGGCCGGAGTGAACTCACCCTCCAGAACTTCGTTGAGTACTTCCAGCCCGAATCGGGCCGCGTCGAGAACATGCAGCCCCCAGTCGGCTTCCGCATGATCGCCCGAATGCGCATGTGACATGCCCACGGCGGCTGATCCGTCGGCCCCGCCCGGGGCCGGCTCAAACCCCAGGGTTGTCTCGCCGCGGGCGACGCGCAAGCCTGAAAGTGCCACGCCGGTGGCGTCGTTGAAATCAAAGAAGTCGGTTCCGGCACCCTTGTCGGTATAGGCCGTCGCGCAACCGGCAGGCAAGGCCCAGGGCGCGGCCAGCGGAATGGCGCCGTAAACGCCGCGCGAGCCGGATGCTGCGGCCACAACCAGGCAGGGTTGGTCGAGATCAAAGGCATCAGGCAGTTGGACCAGCAACCGGGCAGGCTGAGCGGCGTCAGGCAAGTGGCGGAACGCGGCGAACTCCCGGCCGGGCACTGCCGGCAAACTGTCGAACAACCCACCCAGGCCGCCAGCAGGGTTCAGCGCGGCCAGGGATGTCCAACTGGTGTGAATCGCAAGCATGCGTAACTCGGCAGCGGTCGGCCCTTCGGGGTCGACCGGCGTTGGGGCGCCCGATGTCAGCCCGTCCAGGCCCAGTCCGGCCGTCACCAGATCATCGCCATCGCGGTGGTCAGTCACCCTTATCCCGTTCAGATGCGCCGCGGCAGCAGCAGTCGAATTTTGACCCGAGCCACTGGACGCATCCGGCTCTTCCTGACCGGCTGGCTGGCAGGCCATCAACAGGCTTCCAACTGCCGCCATTGTTAGAAATTTCCGCATGTGGTTGCTTCCTGTTCCCATGTTTCCTGCTCCCTGTCAATCTCGTGGAGTCGATCCGGCATCCAATCCAGCAGCCAATCCAGCAGCCATCCGGCAGCCATCAGGTTAACAGTCAGGGCGCCATTCGCTGAATGGACTTTGGTACAGGCGCCTGACCGGTCCGCCTCTGTTAATCTTGCCATGATGCCTATTGATGTCCATAAAAAAATGCTTGACGCTTCACTTCGCGCCTGGGCCGCGCACTGAGCTGACGACCGCCATGACTCGCGTTCTGATTGCTGACGATCATCCGCTGTTCCGGGCCGCCCTGGTCCAGGCGCTATCGGCCTGCCTGGAAGGAACTGACATTCAGCAGGCGCGGGATTTGCCGGAAACCTGGCAGGCGCTGGAGGATCGCGAGGATATTGATCTGGTTTTGCTCGACCTGCACATGCCGGGCAACCAGGGCCTGACCGGCCTGGCCTCCATCCGCTGTCACTTTCCGGCCGTGGCCGTGGTGGTGGTTTCGGCCAACGAAGACCCTCGGGTCATTCGGCGGGTGCTTGATCACGGCGCTGCCGGCTTCATTCCCAAGAGCTCAAGCCTGATTGAGCTGACCGAAGCGCTGAAATCGGTGCTCGACTGCAACGAATGGATCCCGCACCATCTGGCCCGCGCGGTTGCCGATCTGGACAGCACCGACCAGGATCGCGTCCTGGCCGCACGCATCGCGGCCCTCACCCCGCAGCAGTTCAGGGTGCTGGCCATGGTGGCCGATGGTCAGCTCAACAAGCAGATTGCGGCGGAATTGAACATCCAGGAACGCACGGTCAAGGCCCACATGAGCGAAATCTTTCACAAGCTCGCCGTGCGCAACAGAACCCAGGCCGGCATCGCCTTCCGCCACCTCGAACTCGTCGACCCGGCCAGCAGGATGTAGCGTCGCGACCGTGTGCCGGTAGCAGAGCAAATAAAAACCTTTTTAACGCGAAGACGCAAAGACGCAAAGGATTTTTAGAATTTTCTTTTCCTTTACTGATTAGGCACGAAACTCAGCCACTCTTTTGGCGCTGATGATGGCCAGAGGCCCTTGCAGCAAGGCCCTCTGGCCGCAGGCTGAAGTACATGCATAATCAGGTTTCCTTTTAACTTAGCGTCTTCGCGTCTTCGCGTTTCAAAGATTTTGCCTTTTGGTTTTTGATTTCTAAATCAGAGTTTGGGCAGGATCCGCCAGAAGGCATCGACGCAAGCCATGCCCAGCAGTTGGGAACGGCCCGGGCTCCAGCCGGTTTCCGGCATGGGGGCGTCGGCGTTGTCCTTGAACGGCATCTCCAGGGTCATGGCCAGGCAATCGAAGGTTTCAGCCATGTAGTCGGTGCACTTGCGCAAGTCGGAGCTGTTGGGAGCATCGACGTCGTAACCGAACTTCGTCTGGAAGTCCGGGCTGATTTCGGCCAGCAGTTGTTTGAAGGTATCGAGTTGGTCCTGCTTGCGATCATTCCAGCTACTGATCCCCTCAGCACCGGCAATGAAGTTGTAAGGCAGGGCTTCATCACCGTGGACATCGAATGCAAAATCAACGCCGGCCTGCTTCATGCGCTCGATGACGTAATAGACTTCCGGCGACTGCTCCGGCGACGGCTCGGCCCATTCCCGATTGAGATTCCGGCCGACGGCGTTGCAGCGCAGGTGGCCACGGACGCTACCGTCGATGCACATATTCGGCACCAGGTAGACGACGGCCTGTTCCAGCAAGCGACGCGAAACCGGGTCTTCCTCATCCAGCAGGCGATCGACGAAACCCTCGACCCACCATTCGGCCATGGTTTCGCCCGGATGCTGCCGAGCCGTCACCCAGAGCTTCTTCTTTTCCTTGTCGGGTTCGCCAATCACCAGCAGCGTATGGGCATGCCCGTCCGGCGTTGCGCACAGGGTCTCTGCGCGCACACGCGGCGAGGCCAACGCGCTGGCGATCAACTGCTGGTGACGACTCAGGGGGTAAGGAGCGAAATAGGCATAGTAAACAACATCGGCTTCAGGTCGATCACGGATGACCAGGCGTTCACCGTCAAACTCGGTGGGCACCCGGAACCACTGCTCACGGTCCACCGAGGCAACCGCCTGGTAGTCCTTGAAACCATCTGGATAGGACACCTTGCCGGCATTGTCGATGGTCATCACGCAATCGGTATCACGCCCATTGCAAAGCTGGAAACAGAACCATTGCAGGTGCTCCTCCCCGGCATCGTGCCGGATCTCGAGATGGATGTCGCTGGCCTGATCGGCGCGGACGACCTTGATGTTGCCGCCATCGAAATGGCTGAAAATTCGAATACTCATAGTAAAACCCAAGCTGATTGCAATGAATGTGCCGAAGGGCCCTGGAAGCCCTTTCAAATGCGCCATCGTGAGTGCGCACTGGTAAGCCCGCTATGTTACAGCAGCGACCAGATCACGTTGGATAAAGACCTGGACAATTTGTCGGAAAACCCCGCTCAAGGGGGCTGCCAGGCTGATGCGGCGTTGCTCAGAGGGGTGATCAAATGCCAGGTTGCTCGCATGCAGCAACAGGCGATTGCAGGCAAACAGTTCCCGGAACAGGCGGTTGTGACGCCCTTCGCCGTAGGTGGTATCGCCGATGACTGGATGAAAGACGTGCTTGAGATGCCGACGGATCTGATGCGTTCGGCCAGTTTCCGGCAAAACCTCGAGCAGCGAATATCGAGCGCTCGCATAACGACCGACGGGATAGGGCAACTCCATCCGGCACAGGCGGGCATAACGGGTGGTTGCAGGCTGTAGCGGCCCGACTCCATCGGCTGGCAAGGGATGATCGATCACCCCGGCCGGATCCGCGTAGCCACGCACGACCGCAAGATAGCGCTTTGCGATCGTGCGATCCATCATCTGGTGACCCATGACGGCGGCGGTTTCCGGGTCCAGGGCGAACAACAAGACCCCCGAAGTGGCCCGGTCCAGACGGTGAATCGGCCAGACGCGCTGGCCCAACCGATCACGCAACTGTTGCAAGGCAAAGGTTGTATCGGTGCCCCGGTTCGAACGGTGCACCATCAGTCCGCATGGCTTGTCGATGGCGCACAGCCAGCGGTCGCGCCAGAGAATCTTCAAAGCGGCGCACGGGTGCCCGCAGGGCGCCCGGCTGAATCCACTACCTTTTCTTGCCGCCGTCCCGCTTGGCCTGGCGACGCTGGGTGGATGCCTTGGTGTGGCCCATCACGGCACGGGACCGGGTATTTTGTTCGCGCTGGCCCTTGCTTGCGGTGGCCGCCTGCTCGCTGACAAATGCACTGGCTTTTCTGGGTGCCTTCTTCCTCGCGGTC
>JBLRWT010000194.1:0-4829 GCA_047921095.1 Wenzhouxiangella sp.
CGACTTCTTTTCATTTGTGTCCATGGGAAATCACTGGGGTACAGGCATTGAACCAGAGAATAACATCGTGTCAATCCGGATTCAGGTCTCCAATCTCCCGCTTCAGGCGCTTCAGGCTGGCCTCGGTCCAGCCAGCCGGCTCGGTCAGGGCAAACCAGGTGTCGATGTAGTGCTCGGTGGCGTAGGCGTGGCCATATCCGATCGGCGCGACTTCGGCTGCGGCGATGTCGGCGGCCAGCTGCAGGAAGGTGACCACGGGGTACCAGCGCAAGCGATCTGATACGTCCGGGCCACGCGGGTCGCGCATCCAGGCCGGTTCGCGATAAAACGAACTGGGTTCAAAGAAGGTGATTGGGTCACTGGCATATTGCAGGTAGGCAATTCGCAATGGTCCCCAGGGCGCATCGAAGTTCTCCAGGCCACCGTCCTGATTGGCGAAGCGGATGACCGAGCCATCCCGAAAGCGTGGCAGCCAGGCCGGTGAATCGGCGACTCGATTTCTGCTCGCCCACTGCCAGGTCGGGCTGCGAAATGGCGGGCCACTCCAAAGTGCGCCGTCAATCGGGTCGGCAATCAAATCCCAGATGTCGGCCGCACGCTCGGAGTTGAGCGCGCCCAGACTCAAGCCGTGCAGGTACAGCCGGGGCCGCCTGTTGGCGGGCAATCCCCGCCAGTGGTCGTAAACCGCCTCGAACAGGGCACGTGCGGTGTCCTGTCCGGAATCCGGCTGGGCCAACAATGACAGCCAACTGGGCAGGTAGGAATACTGTACTGCGACGCTGGCCACCCGGCCACTATAGAGATGCTCGATGCTGCGAATCGCACCCGGGTCGACCCAGCCGGTGCCGGTTGGCACCACAACGACCAGAAGCTCACGATCGAAGGCGCCAATCCGCTTCATCTCTGCCAGCGCCAGCTGAGCCCTTTGCCTTGGGTCTTCGGCCGAATTGAGCCCGACATAGGTCCGTACAGGACGCTGCCAGGGTCCGGGTGTCAGATGCATGATGTCTTCCAGACTCGGCGTCCTGCTGACGAACCGGCGACCCTGGCGGCCAAGCTCTGCCCAGTCGAGCAGGGATTCGGCACTACCGCTGGCGGTCGGATCGGCTGGTGGCCCGACATCGACCTCGACGTAAGCATCGAGTTGCTGAAACGAAGCGTCAAAGCTGTTCAGGGCCAGCCTTGCCAGGACGCCTGACAGCAACCCCCAAACAAGCGTCAACGTGACCAGGACCCCCAGCACCAGGGCCACCCGTGGCGGCATGACGCGGCCCATGTGGCGCGCCAGGCTGAGTTTGAACCAGCGCAGCAGCCGGGCCAAGGCCAACAGGGTTACAAAGATCAACAGTGCCAGCACGCCGACAGTAAAGGGCCGGGTGGTTTCGGCTGGCGGCAACTCCATCAGGGCGCGCAGATGATTTTGCCAACTGGCCGCCTGAACAAGGAAACTGGTGGCGATTGCCAGGCTGATCACCCCGAAACCCAATTTCAGCCAACGCAGCCAGCGCCCGCGCACAACCGGCAGCTCCATGAAACGCCACAGCCAGAAAACGAACACGCCCAGCCCGTAGCCGGCTGCCAACGCAATGCCTGAAAGCACGGCCTGCAATTCGAAAGGCCTCGGTATCAGGCTGGGCGAAAGCGATACGGCAAAAAACAAGGTGCCCAACAGCAGTCCGGGTGCAGACAGGGAATACCACAGGCGGTAAAGACGGGTTTTGATCATGCAAGAGATTCTTGCATAAACGAACTGGTAAATCCGACAACTTGGCTGTCCTCATGGAGCCGTAAATTGGTTCAGCGAGGGCTGCAAGGCAGGACGTGCAGGGAATGGGTGCTGGAGTGTGCTGTTCGGATCAACCGATGCAAAAGGCCCCGGCAAGAACCGGGGCCGATGAGGGGTTTTCAGTGGAATGTGCTCTTACATTCCCTCGGCCATTCAATCGAGAATGAACCAGGCCGCGGTGTTGCCGCCAGGCAGGCCTTCCCAGGTCCAGATTGCCGCAGTGTCGCCCGGCGTCCAAGGGCCATGGTCGAGCAGCCACAGGTTGAGTCCGGGCGGCAGGAATTGCGGCAGGCTGGCGCCCAGGTTGATCTTGTCGCAGGCTCGGTCGCCGCCGGGCTCGAAGCCGACATCCGGGGCCATGAAGCCGTCTTCGTCCGGCTCCATGATGTAGATGCAGTTGTTGCCGGCCAGGTTGACCGTGCCGGAACCGCCGACCACGCCACCGGCCAAAAAGCCGCCGGCGAAGGTGGCGTCGAAGGCCCACAGGGTGACGGCATTGCCGGGCGCCAGGCCGCCGGCGACGAACTGCACGGTGAAGGACTCATCCGAACGCACTGCGAGATTGGCGTAGCCGTTGATCTCGGTGCAGTTGGAGCCAGTCCAGGGATTGCGGGCCAGGGAGTCCTCGAGTTCGATTTCCGGGTCATCCATCAGGGTGTCCGGGTCCAGGGTGCCATAGACCAGATCCACCAACTCGCAACCCAACTCGACTGAATGGAACTGGACGGGGCGGGAATCCGGTGGTCCGCCAGCATGAGCCGGGGGTCCGGGCTGGGCGGAAATCGCACCGCTCAGTGCCAGCGCGGCGCTGGCTGTCAAAATGATCAGAATTGTACGCATGCTCTTCTCCTACTAGTGTGGTTGGTGTGAGCCGCGACGATAGTGCTTCGGCCCACGGTGGCTTCAGCATGGCTGCCGGCGGGCAGAAAAGTCCTGAGGAAAAGCTGACCATCAGGTGTGGTTTTCATTTCCATGGCCTGATGGTCCGACTTGCAGCAGTTGGCAGGCCGTTTTTGAATTCGGCGTCCGGGCTGTACAATGGAAGCCATGATTTGCCCAGACGCTTCGATCCTTCGGAGACCGGCGGGCGCTGTCAGGAAGATTCGGCGTGGAATCTGAAAGCGCTTTCCGATTGGGACCGTGGGAAGTTCACCCAACCAGAAATCTCATCTGCGGAGCCGATGGGCAGGTCCAACTCAGCCCACGGACCATGGAAGTGCTGGTTTACCTCGCCGAACGCGCCGGCGAAGTTGTCAGCAGGGAGGAGTTCGATTCCCGGGTCTGGAGCCCCGCCATCGTCACCGACGATGCCCTGACCCGCTGCATTCACGACCTGCGCAAGGCCTTGGGCAGCGATCCGTCGGCGCCGCGTTTCATCGAAACCATCCCGCGGCGCGGCTACCGCCTGGCGGTCGACGTGCAGCCGCTCACCCAGTCAGACGAATTGCCCGCCGGCGGGGCCGGTCGCAGCCTGGGACCCTGGATTCTGGCAGCTTTGCTCGTCGCGATGGTTGCCGCATCGGCTCTGTATTTACGCACACCCGGTGCCCCGGCACCGCCGTTGGCGGAACTCACACTGGCGGTGCTTCCATTTGGCACAATCGGAATGGAACCGGCTCTGCCGCTGGCCGAGGGCGTTCACCACGATCTGTTGACCCGGCTGTCGGAGCAGGACCATCTGCGGGTGATCTCGGCGCGATCGGTCCGCCGATACCGCGACACGGATCTGCCGATCTCGGATATCGCGGCCGAGTTGGGGGTGGCCTGGATTGTCGAAGGTACCGTTCAGCAGGCCGGGAAGGAGTTTCAGATCAATGTCCAGCTCACAGAGGCGGCCAGCGATACGCTACGTTGGGGCCGCGGCTACCGCCACAACCTGAGCGCCGAACGCCTGTTCGCCGCCCAGGGCGAAATCATCGAAGACATCATCAAGTCGATTTACGACCGCATCGAGCCTGCAGATCAGCCAGCAGGGGACCGCATGCCAACCGAAAGTCTTGAGTCCTACACCCGTTACGTACAGGGACGAACCAGCCTCGATGCGCGCACCGAGCCGGCCATGCGCCGGGCCGCCGAGTTCTTCCGCGCCGCCACCGTCGCCGACCCGGATCATGCGCTGGCCTGGGTGGGGCTGGCCGATGCCCTGACCCTGCTTCACGACTACGGTTATGCCGCCCCGGAAGAAGTCCTCGACCAGGCTCGAGCGGCGATCGACCGTGCCCTGGAACTGAACCCCAACCTGGCCGAGGCCCATGCTTCCCTGGGGCTGTATCACGGCACACGCCGGCGGATGTCGGAAGCCGTTACCGCTCTGCGGCGCGCGATCGAGCTTCGACCGGGCTACGCCGAAGCCCACAACTGGCTGGGCTGGAGCCTTGCCGTGGTGGGGGACGGTCCGGGCGTCATGGAAAGCGGCCGACAGTCGGCCAGGCTCGACCCGATGTCGCCCGAGGCGCTGACCAACTATACCTTTGGCTACATCGCCACCAGCCAGTACGAGCGCGCCCTCGATCCGGCCTTTCGAGTCAGGGAGCTACAGCCTGACTTCACCACTGGAACACTGTTTGAGGCCTGGGCGCTTTACCACCTGGGCCGATTCGAGGCAGCCCGGGACTTGCTCGAAGGCCTGCGCGCCGAATGGGCCGGCGCGGCCGCCGAAGCCACCCTCGCCCTCGTCCATATTCAGCTTGACCGCCCCGACCGGGCCAGGGAACTACTTGCCGAAATTTCGGCCGGTGAGGATCAATTCGCCGAAGGGCTGGTTCAAGCCGCCTTGGGCGACACAGAAGCTGCCTTTCAAAGCTGGGAAAAGGTAGAGGTCTGGGGTTACGGCGCGGCGCTGGTCGTCCACCACCTGTTCCCGGACATCCTCGGCCGGTTTCGCCACGATCCACGGTTTGAAGCCATCCGGGAAGATATCTGGGCAGACTTCGGCTGGGACGGTCGAGGCCAACTGCTTTGAGACTGCAATTTTGGCCAGGCAGCGATATGCGCATTCTTCGCACCATCCATCATTGCCGTCCACACTGGCCTATCATTGCCA
>JBLRWT010000195.1:0-4801 GCA_047921095.1 Wenzhouxiangella sp.
ATCGATATCAATTCACTGAAAGATGTCAGCGCCCGCCTGGATACGGCCGCCAGCCGCCTGACCCTGGGCATCGTGACCGCCGCGCTGATTGTCGGCTCGGCGATCGCGATGACGGTCGACCCGTCCGATGCCGGCTTGCCAATATTCGGCCTGATCGGCTTTATCGGCGCCGCCCTCGGTGGTGTCTGGTTGCTGTTTTCGATCTGGCCCAGCGGTCGGGAGGACTGATCCGGGAAAGGTTTTGCTATAAGGATATAACCAGGCGGTCGTTCTGTTTGGGCGACGCGGCTCTTAGGCTTGCAGGTCACAGGAACTCACTTTCCGGATCTGATCATGCCATTACAGGCCACACCGCGGACAGTACTGACGATCGAGCTGCAGCAAAGCCTGGATGAACTTGCCGGGCGGCTGGATACGTCGCAACTGAACTGGGCGTCCGGGTACCTGGCCGGCTATGCGGCAGCCGGGCTTGCGCCGAATGCCGAAACCAGCCCGGAGGCCGTCGCCGGGCCGGTGTTGTCGATCTGGTACGCCAGCGAGACCGGCAATGGCCGTGGTGTGGCCGAGCGTTTAGCAGCCGCTGCGCGTGAGCGTGGCTATACAGTCGATCTGACGAACATGGCCGACATCCGGCCGCGCGGTGTTGGCAAGATCAAGCTACTGATCCTGGTGGTCAGCACTCACGGCGAGGGTGATCCACCGGCCGACGCGCTGGCCTTTCACCGGTTGATGCTTTCCGATCGGGCTCCCCGGCTGGACGAACTGCAGTTCGGGGTCTTTGCCCTGGGAGATTCCTCCTACCCTGATTTCTGCCAGACCGGTCGCGAGCTGGACGAGGCACTGGCCGGCCTTGGCGCTCAGCGGCTTCTGGAGCGGGTGGATGTGGATGTCGACTTTGAAGATGCCGAGGATGTCTGGCGGGCCGAGGCCCTCGAAGTACTGAAGCCCTTGCTTGAATCCGATGACGCCACCCAGCCGCGTCATCTGCAAGTGGTTCGTGAATCCGCCCCGACACGTCATGACCGGCGCAATCCCTGGCTGGCCGAAGTTCTTGAAGTCAGCCCGCTGACCGTCGCGCCTTCGGCCAAGCAGGTCAGCCATATTGCTCTTGCCACAGAAGACAGCGGGCTGGTCTGGGAGCCGGGTGATTCGCTAGGACTGTGGCCGCGTCACGACCGGCGCCTGGTCGAGGAGGTTCTGGCGGCGACCGGGCTTGCAGAGAGCGAACAGGTCGAGCGCAATGGCCAGGTTCTTGGTCTTGGCGACTGGTTGGCCTCAAAACTGGAGTTGACCCGCGTCGTGCGGCCTTTTGTCAGCGCCTACGCCGAGCTTGCCGATAGCAACGAATTAAGATCACTGCTGGAAGAGCGCGAGCGTTTCCAGCAATGGGCCGAGACCCGCCAGGTCATCGATGTGCTGCGTCAGCATCCGGCCGAACTGGATGCCCCAACGCTGGTCGGGATGCTGCGCGGCCTGGCCCCGAGGCTGTATTCAATCGCTTCCAGCGCCCTGGTCAATGAGGACGAGGTGCACCTGACGGTCAAGCTGGAGGGCGGTGAGGTGGATGGACACTTGCGTGCCGGTGTGGCCTCCTGGCAGCTTGCGCAAGCTGTGAAGCCGGGCGATCAGGTCAGCGTCTATGTCGAGCCCAATCCGAACTTTCGCCTGCCCGCAGATCCGGATCGACCGGTGATCATGATCGGGCCCGGCACCGGCGTGGCGCCATTTCGCGCGTTTGTCGAACATCGCCAGGCTCTGGGGCACAAGGGACGAAACTGGTTGTTCTTCGGCGAGCAGCATCGGCGTAGCGACTTCCTTTATCAGTTGGAATGGCAGCGACACCTCAAGACCGGCGCCCTGAATCAATTGTCCGTGGCGTTTTCCCGTGATCAGGCCGACAAGATTTACGTCCAGCATCGCCTGCGCGAACAAGCTGGCGCAGTCTACGACTGGCTGGAGCAGGGCGCCCATCTCTACATCTGTGGTAACCAGACCATGGCTGCCGAGGTCCACGACGCGCTGGTCGACATCGTCTCCGGGCAACGCCAGGTCGAGCGCAAGGTGGCCGATGAGTATCTGGAAAACCTGAGAATCGCCAACCGTTACCAGAAGGATGTCTACTGATGGCCGCTCATCTTGATGTCGAACAGATCAAGCGCGATAGCGACCACCTGCGCGGCACGCTGGCGATCAGTCTGAAGGATCCGCTGACCGCCGCCGTGGCCGAGCCCGATACGGTCATCACCAAGTTCCATGGCATCTACCAGCAGGATGATCGTGACCAGCGCGAAGCGCGGCGCGAGGCGCGGCTGGAGCCGGCCTACAGTTTCATGATCCGGGTCCGTGTTCCGGGTGGGGTGATCACGCCTGATCAGTGGCTGGCGCTGGATGGTCTGGCCGATGAAGTGGCCAACGGCACGATCCGGCTGACAACCCGCCAGGCCGTGCAATTCCATGGTGTGGCCAAAGAACAGCTTCCTCTTCTGATACAACGCATTGATGCGGTATTGATGGATTCGCTGGCCGCCTGCGGGGATGTCAACCGCAATGTCATGTGCCATGTGCAGCCCGAGGCCGGGCCGGTCCACGCCCAGGCCCTGGATTGGGCTCGAAAGTTGAGCGCCCATCTGACGCCGGCCACCGGCGCCTATCGCGAGATATGGATTGACGGCAACCTGGCGGCCGGTAATGAGAACGAAGTGGAGCCGATCTACGGCAAGACCTATCTGCCGCGCAAGTTCAAGGCGGCCATTGCCATGCCGCCATCCAATGATGTCGATATTTTCTCCCAGGATCTGGGTCTGATCGTGATCGCCGAGGGTGACGATCTGGTTGGCTTCAACTTGAGCGTCGGCGGCGGATTGGGCTGCAGCCACGGTGAGGCTCAGACCTTTCCGCGCCTGGCCGATGTGATCGGTTTCATCCAGCCCGAACAAGTGCTGACCGTTGCCGAATCGATAGTCACCATCCAGCGCGATTTCGGTGATCGCTCGAACCGCAAGCATGCACGCTTCAAGTACACCGTGGATGATCGTGGAACGGACTGGTTGGCCGACGAGTTGGAGCGACGGACGGGTATTGAGCTTGCGCCGGCGCGCCCGTTTACCTTTGCATCCAATAATGATCACTATGGCTGGCGGCAAATGCGCGACGGTCGCTGGCAATTGACCCTGTTCGTCGAAAATGGTCGGCTGCTGCCGCGCCCGCGGGCCGGCCTGCGCAGCCTGTTGCAGTCGCTGGTCAGTGATATCCGGCTGACGCCGAACCAGAACCTGATCATCGCCGGCATTGAAGATGAGAATCGCGCCGCGGTTGATCAGTTGGTCACCGAGTATGGCCTCGAAGGTGAGCAGGCGCCATCGATGATTCGACGCAACAGCATGGCCTGCGTGGCCTTGCCGACCTGTGGTCTGGCGATGGCCGAGGCGGAGCGCTACCTGCCCGACCTGGTGACCCGCATTGAAGAACTGGCTGCCCGTCATGGCATTGAGGAACAGCCGATCACCATGCGCATGAGCGGTTGCCCGAACGGCTGCTCGCGCCCCTACCTGGCAGAGATCGGCCTGGTCGGTCGTGCACCCGGGCGCTATAACCTTTACCTGGGAGCTGCCGCTGACGGCTCTCGCCTCAACAGGCTCGACCTGGACAATGCAGACGAAAGCCGGATTCTTTCCCGAATTGATGATTTGTTCGCCCGATACTCCAGCGAAAGAGAGCCGGCGGAGCATTTCGGTGAATTCCTGGTCCGGGCCGATGTGATCCGCGCGGTGATCCACGGCAGCGAGGTCAACGTCGCATGAGTTGCCGCGCTTTGCTGGTCCAGGCTTCGGTTGGTGATCTGGCGACCATCAGCGCCCGGCTCGAGCCACTGTCGGCCGAGCAGCGCGTTGAATGGGCGCTGGCGCATCTGCCTGGGCATCATGTGCTGTCTTCGAGCTTTGGCATGCAGGCTGCGGTGATGCTGCAACTGGTGACCCGCGTCGCCCCGGGCACGCCGGTCATTTTCATCGACACCGGCTACCACTTCGCCGAGACCTATCGCTTCGTCGATGAGCTGACCGACCGCCTGCAGTTGAATCTGAAGGTTTTTCGGGCGGCGGCCAGTCCGGCCTGGCAGGAAGCGCGTCACGGCCAGCGCTGGACGCACGGACGGGAGGGTATCGAGCAATACAATCAAGACAACAAGGTCGAACCCATGCAACGGGGTCTGGACGAACTCAAAGCCGGAACCTGGCTATCCGGCTTGCGGCGCAACCAGGCGACCAGCCGGGCCAGCCTGCAACTGGTCGACTGCCAGTGGAATCGTTACAAGGTTCACCCGATCGCCGACTGGACCGACCGCGACGTCCATATCTTCCTGGCACGGCATGGCCTGCCTTACCATCCGCTGCGCGACAAAGGCTATGTCTCGATCGGCGATTGGCATACCACCCGGGCGCTGAAAGACATCGATTCGGCCGACCAGGCACGCTTTTTCGGCCTGGTCCGCGAGTGCGGCCTGCACCAGATCTAGAGCAAAAGACCGACTAACCGCGAAAACCAAAGACCGAAAGACCGAAAGACTAAAAAGCGACTAACCGCGAAGACCCAAGATCAAAAGCAAAGGCGACTAACCGCGAAGACGCAAAGAGCGCTAAGGAAAAGCTAAAAGAGAAAGGCAAAAGGAAAAAGATAAACGCGTTTTAATGCAAAGAGAAGACGGGAAAAACAACACTATTAATATTATGAGCTTATGCGGCCTTCTTAAAGTAGACTCTTTTTTGAGGGCTTTCGCCTCGGCCGGCACAGAGGGAAGAGCAAC
>JBLRWT010000196.1:0-4786 GCA_047921095.1 Wenzhouxiangella sp.
AGATGAGCAGCAAGACAAGCATGAAGTGACGCATGGTTTTTCCCGATTATTCGATCCAAGCCTGTGCTTATTGTAGGCGCTTGAGCCTGAAAGTGGGCTGAACGGGATGTTATTGCAATCCATGTACCATGATTCGGCAGCCGGGTCGTCCATCGGTTAAAATTTCCGACAATCAAATACCGGGAGAAACTCCTCAAGATGGCGGGTCACAGCAAATGGGCCAATATCCAGCACCGAAAGAAGGCGCAGGACAGCAAGCGTGGCAAGATTTTCACCCGGCTGGTCCGGGAAATCAGCGTGGCGACGCGCGAAGGTGGCGGCGACCCCGACGCCAATCCGCGGTTGCGCCTGGCCATGGACAAGGCCAACGCCGCCAATGTGCCCAAGGACAATATCGAGCGGGCGATCAAGAAGGCGACCGGCGATCTCGAGGGCGTCAGCTACGAGGAAATTCGGTACGAGGGTTATGCGCCCGGTGGGGTCGCCGTGATGGTCGACTGCCTGAGCGATAACCGCAACCGCACCGTCGCCGCCGTCCGCCACGCATTTTCCAAGCACGGCGGCAACCTGGGCACCGATGGTTCCGTCGCCTACATGTTCGCAAAAAAGGGCGTGATCACCTTCGCCCCGGGGGCCAGTGAAGAAAAAGTCCTGGAGATCGGCCTCGAAGCGGGTGCCGAGGATATTGTCAGCGGCGATGACGGCAGTATTGAAGTCCTGACCGCGCCGGAGAATTTCGAGGCCGTGCGCGACGCCTTCAAGGCAGCGGGCCTGCAGCCGGAAGAGTCCGAAATCACCGAACGGGCCGACATCCTGACGCCGGTCGACGTCGAAGCCGGGCAACAACTGCTGAAATTCCTCGACGTACTCGAAGATCTCGACGATACCCAGGATGTTTGGTCGAACGCCGATATTCCCTCCGAAGCGTATGACTGACCTGCCCGATGGCGGCAACGGGTCGTGAGAATCCTCGGCCTGGATCCCGGCTCGCGCGTGACCGGCGTGGGCATTATCGAGAACGAGCGGGTCGTCCATGCCGAAGCGTTGCGGTTGGGTGGTGGGCCGATGCCGGAAAGGCTGGGCATGATATTCGAACGGCTGAGTGCCATCATCGCGACCCACCGGCCGCAAATTGCGGTGGTCGAAACGGTGTTCATGAGCCGCAATCCGCAGGCCGCCATCAAGTTGGGCCAGGCCCGTGGGGCGGCGATCTGCGCCGCTGTAGCCGCCGGCCTGGAAATACATGAATACGCACCGCGCGCGATCAAGCAGGCCATTGTCGGCCGGGGTGGTGCAGCCAAGGAGCAAGTTCAGCACATGACGCGGATCCTTTTGAAACTTGATCAGGACGTCGGCGAGGATGCCTCGGATGCCCTGGCTGCAGCGCTGTGTCATTTCAATACCGCGCGGACCAACAGCCGCTTGCCAGCCGGCGTGGTGCTGCGTTGATCGTTCAGCTCAAAGGCACGATCATCGGTCGACAACCACCGCTGGTCACTATCGACGTCGGCGGGATTGGTTACGAAGCCGAAGTTCCCTTGAGCGTTTTTGACCGCCTGCCGCAGAATGGTGAGCCGGTGACGCTGCTGACCCACATGGTGGTCCGGGAAGATTCCCAGACCCTGTACGGTTTTGCCAGTGCTGGCGACCGGCAGCTGTTCCGCGAATTGCTCAAGGTGTCCGGGGTCGGACCGCGCCTGGCGCTGGCAATTCTGTCCGGCGTCAGTGGCGATGACTTTGCCCTGATGGTCGAAGCGGGCGACACCCAGGCGCTGACCCGGCTGCCCGGCATCGGCAAGAAGACCGCCGAACGCCTGATCCTGGAGATGCGCGGACGCCTGCCCGATGCCGGCGACAGCAACGGCGCGGCAATTCCGGCCGATGCCGCCAGTGAAGCACGGGCAGCGCTGACGTCGCTGGGCTATTCAGCAGCCGAGGCGCTGAAAATGGTTCGCGCGGTCTCCGATCAGAACCAGCCGGCTGCCACGCTCATTCGTGCCGCGCTCAAGCAGAAGATGCAAGGTTAAGGAATGGAAGAAGACATCCGCCTGATCGACCCGGCAACCCAGCCTGAAGAAGCGCGAATCGAGGCCAGCCTGCGCCCGGGGCGCCTGAACGAATATATCGGCCAGCCGGTGATGAAGGAGCGGTTGAGCATTTACCTCGAATCGGCCCGCAAGCGCCATGAAGCGCTCGATCATGTCCTGATCTTCGGCCCACCCGGGCTGGGCAAGACCACCCTGGCCCACGTGATTGCCGCCGAAATGGGTACCAATCTGCGCCAGACCTCCGGCCCGGTGCTCGAGCGCGCCGGTGACCTGGCCGCGTTGCTGACCAACCTGGAGCCTGGCGACGTCCTGTTCGTCGACGAGATTCATCGCCTGAGCCCGGTGGTCGAGGAAGTGCTCTATCCAGCGCTGGAAGATTATCGGATCGACATCATCATCGGCGAGGGACCCGCGGCGCGCTCGATTCAGCTCGACCTGCCACGCTTTACCCTGGTTGGCGCCACCACCCGCGCCGGGCTGCTGACCTCGCCGCTGCGTGATCGCTTCGGCATTGTCGAACGGCTGGAATTCTATGCCCCGGATGAGCTGGCGCAGATCGTTTCCCGCTCGGCCGGCATACTGGGTATTGAAACAGAAGCCGGCGGTGCAGCCGAAATCGCCCGCAGGGCCCGCGGCACGCCGCGCATCGCCAACCGGCTGCTCCGGCGCGTGCGTGATTTTGCCCAGGTTCGTGCCGATGGCAGGATTACCGACGCGGTGGCTCGCGAGGCCCTGGAAATGATGCAGGTCGACCAGCGTGGATTCGACACCATGGATCGGCGTCTGCTGCAGGTGCTGATCGAGCATTTCAACGGCGGGCCGGTCGGCGTTGAGAGTCTGGCCGCGTCCTTGTCGGAAGAGCGCGGCACGATCGAGGATGTCATCGAGCCTTTCCTGATCCAGGAAGGCTATCTGGTCCGAACCGCCCGCGGTCGCATGGCGACCTCCAGGAGCTGGCGCCATTTCGGCCTGCAGCCGCCGGACGGAGCCGGTGGCAACGATCTTTTTTCATCCCCCCACGATACCGACGATTCATGAAATACAGGGTTTACTGGGAAGACACCGATGCCGGTGGCGTAGTCTACCACGCCCGCTACCTGCATTTTTTCGAACGCGGACGCTCCGACTGGTTGCTGGCGTTGGGTTTTCCGCAGGTGAAGCTGCGCGATGAGGCCAATCGTCTGTTCGCCGTCAGCCGCATGGATACGCATTTTTTGGCGCCAGCGCGGTTGGAAGATGAACTTGAGGTCTCCGTTGTCGTCGAAGACGTTCGGGCCGCCTCGGTACATTTCAAACAAGCCATACACCGGGCAAAGGACAAAGAACTGCTGGCCCGCGCCGATGTTCGTGCTGTTTGCCTGGCTGCCGATACCTTTCGGCCGGCCCGGGCGCCGGCCGATATCTTTGCGGCCATAAAAAAATATCAACTGGAAACACGAATGGAAAACGATTCATGAATTCTCAAATGGGAATCTGGGAACTGGTTCTCGAGGCCAGCCTGCTGGTTCAGGGCGTCATGCTGTTGCTGGCCGTGGCATCGATTGCGTCCTGGATGGTGATTTTTCGCAAACGCCAGATGCTCAGGCGGGCCGAAAAGCGGGCCCACGAGTTCGAGGAGAAATTCTGGTCGGGCGCCGATCTGAGCAATCTGTACGACAAGGTGGCCGGCAACAGCGCCGGGCGCGAAGGGATCGAGTCGATATTCGAGTCCGGCTTTCGCGAGTTTTCACGCCTGCGCGAAGAAAAGCACATGCACCCCGACACGCTGACCAGTGGCGCCCAGCGGGCCATGCGAGTCACCCTGACCCGTGAACTGGAACGGCTCGACAATCACCTGAGCTTCCTCGCCACGGTCGGTTCGGTCAGCCCCTACGTCGGGCTGTTCGGTACCGTGTGGGGGATCATGAATTCCTTCCGCGGCCTGGCCGGCGCGCACCAGGCCACCATCGCCATGGTCGCCCCCGGCATCGCCGAGGCGCTGATTGCGACCGCCATGGGGCTGTTTGCCGCGATCCCGGCCGTCATTGCGTTCAACAAGTTCTCGACCCAGGTCGAGCGCTTCGAATTGCGTTATGACAACTTCAAGGAAGAATTCGCGACCATCCTGCACCGCCAGGCGCGCCGGCTTTTCGAGAAGCCTTAGACCATGTCCGAGCAATACATTCGGCGTCGCCGCAGACGCATGTCCGAAATGAACGTGGTGCCCTACATCGACGTCATGCTGGTGTTGCTGGTGATTTTCATGATCACCGCGCCGTTGATGAACCTGGGTGTCGAAATCGACCTGCCGCAAGCCAGCGCCGAGCCGCTGAGCGATGCCGGTGATCCGCTGATGGTCACGGTTGCCCGCAATGGCGATTTCTACCTGGATACGGGGGATCAGCCACAGCTGATCGACGGCGAAACCCTGGTGATGACGATTGGCGCCATCGCCGAGCGCAATCCCGACCTGCAAGTGCTGGTGGGCGGCGATCGCGAGGTGGCTTATCAACATATCTATGCGGCCATGGTCTATCTTCAGCGCGCCGGCGTGCCCTCGGTCGGGTTGATCGGCGACCCGGAAGAAGAATGACGTTGCAGGAGCCTCGTTGCCGGGCATGATCAGTAGCGAGCGCAAACAGGAGATCAAGGAACTGGCCCAGGCTTTCGTCCTGGCCGTGCTGGTCCATCTCGGCTTTCTCGTGTTGATGATTGCAGGGACCTGGGACTGGCCGACATTCGACCAACCGCCGCCGCAG
>JBLRWT010000197.1:0-4774 GCA_047921095.1 Wenzhouxiangella sp.
GCTCCGATCTCGATCAATGTTCCGAACGCGTCGAATACGACCAAGTCGATATCGTCGAGGATTCCCCTTTGCCTCTCAGTCATACGTTCCCCCGAAGTGAGCTATGCGCGAATTTGGGTGAAGCGCCCTGATCGAGCGGCGCGTTTACAGCGACACCGTCGCTCAGCGTGACGCCTTCGATGATCATTGGCAACTGCTTCGCGCCCTTCAGGTGGCACCATGTCTTTGCGGCAGCCAGAGGTTAAGAACCACCCGACCGTGGCGCGCATCTTCGAAGACGGGTATCCGTGCCTGCCGTCCCGCTTTGAACAAGAGCAACACGGTCCGATGGACATTATCGGTGTCAACATGCGTCTGTTCGAATTGCTCGAGCTCGAGGGTGTTGAAGTCCGAATCCTCAATGTAAAGGATTGGTCAGGCGTAGGAGCGTTCGAGTACCGTTGCCCTGAGATGACGATCGACAGGCAGAACGGCTGGTAGGGCTGAGACAATTACTACGGTCCGACCGGAGACGGAGGTAAAAAACGGCCCACAGCCGATCTTCAGCCCTGGAGCAGAATGCTGCGGCGCAGCGCGTCGAAGCCGCCCTTCGCTGCACTTGCGAACCCCAGTGACAGTTGGAGGTCGGCTGCGCGGACGGGGACGAAACCGCTCTCGCGGTATTGGTGCTTGTGGTGGGTGTTGCGTGCTGATGTGAACTGCATGGATTTTGTGAACTGACCAACCTGTCGGACGATTGAGGCCTTCTCAATCTGACGACAGGAGGTTTCAATGTCAGAGCAACATATCCCACCGCTGCGCCGCCGTTTTATTGAAGATATGCGGATCAAGGGGCTGCAGCCAAAAACCCAGACGATGTATTTGCGGGCGATGCGCGATTTTACAGGGTTTCTGGGGCATTCGCCGGATAGCGCGACACCCGAGGAATTGCGCGCGTTCCAGCTGGACATGAAGGAGAAGGGCGTCGGCGCACCGACCTTCAACAACCGGCTGACGGTTCTGAGTTTCTTCTACGCGACGACCTGCCCGCGTCCGGAGATGAAGCGGCACATGCGGTATCAGAGGGCGGCGAAGAAGATCCCGGTTGTGCTCAGCGCCGAGGAGGTCACCCGCATTCTCGAAGCGGCACCTGGACCGGGGCTGAGATACCGGGCTGCCTTCAGCGTGGCCTACGGTGGCGGGCTCCGAGCGAGCGAGGTCACACATCTCAAGATCGGCGACATCGACAGCGACCGGATGCTGATCCGCATCGACCAAGGCAAGGGCCGCAAGGATCGCCACGTGATGCTGTCGCCGAGCCTGCTTGTGCTGCTGCGCGATTATTACCGCGAAGCACGGCCAGCGGGCTGGTTGTTCCCGGGCCGCAACCGGGTCGACCCGATCTCGACGCGGCAGTTCAACCGGGCCTTCGGAGTGGCCTGTGATTTTGCAGAGATCAAGAAGCGGGTCTCGCCCCATACGCTGCGACACAGCTTTGCCACGCATCTGCTGGAGGGAGGGACGGATATCAGGGTGATCCAGGTGCTGCTGGGCCATGCCAAGCTGGAGACCACAACGATTTATACCAAGGTGGCGATCAAGACGATCCGGGATGTGACCAGCCCGCTCGACCTGCTGGTGCGACGGGAGGCCGGTGCCGGATAGACCCCGGATCCGATGCCTCGTCCCAGACTGGAGGTCGCGGATATCTTCCGCGATCATGGGCCGGCCTATCGCCGCGAACATGCCGGACACCTGAACCTTCCACAGTTGAAGGTCATGTCCGCGATTGAGAACTGCCGCACCGCCGCTCTCGGCGGGCATGTCGCTGCCTGCACAGAGTGCGATCACCAGCACATTGCATACAACTCCTGCCGCAATCGGCACTGCCCGAAGTGTCAGGGAGCAACCGCAAAAGACTGGATGCAGGCGCGCATCGAAGACCTTCTGCCGGTTGAATACTTCCATGTGGTGTTCACGCTGCCGGCCCAGATTGCGGACATTGCCTTCCAGAACAAGGCGGAGGTCTATGGTCTGTTGTTCAAGGCATCCGCGCAGACTCTGCTGACCATTGCGGCCGATCCAAAACACCTTGGTGCGCGGATAGGTATGACCTCGGTCTTGCATACCTGGGGCTCGGCGATGACGCACCACCCGCATGTGCATGTCATTGTGCCGGGTGGCGGGCTGTCGCCGGACGGGTCCCGCTGGGTCGCCTGTCGCCCGGGGTTCTTCCTGCCGGTGAAGGTCCTGTCGCAGCTGTTCCGGCGTTTGTTCCTCGAAGGGCTGATCAGACTGCACCAAACGGGCAAGCTGGCCTTCTTCGGGGAACTGGCCGGACTGGCCGATCCCGATGCCTTCGCCTCCCATCTCGCGCCGCTGCGCAAAGCCAGCTGGGTTGTTTATGCCAAGCCACCCTTCGGCGGGCCAGAGGCGGTGCTGGCCTATCTGAGCCGATACACCCACCGGGTCGCGATCTCGAACCACCGCCTCGTCAGCGCGGATGCCGAGACCGTCGCGTTCCGATGGAAAGACTACCGCATCAAGCGCGGCGACCGGATGAAGGTCATGCGCCTGCCCACGGGCGAGTTCATCCGGCGGTTCCTGATCCATGTCCTGCCATCTGGCTTCCATCGCATCCGCCACACAGGGTTTCTGGCCAATGGAATCCGTCGTGACCGGATCGCGGAGATCAGGCGTTTGCTCAATACAGAACCAAAACCCGGCCAAACGCCAGTCGAGGGGGAAAGTGACAACCCCGCAGGTCTTGATGCCCATCAGCCTTGCCCAAAGTGCGGCGGCGCCATGATCGTCATCGAGACCTTCACACGGGGCCAAACACCCAGATCCCGCGCACCGCCACGGGAGAACGCCGCATGATACGACGCAAAAACCCGGCGCTTTCCTGTGCAAACACCGGACCAGTCAGTGCGGCCACCTCACCAGACCCCGCGTTGCACCAGGCCAGTAGCGGCAGGACGGAGCACTGGTCGGCCGTGTCCTGTTGGGAAAACCGACTTATCTACGCGGCCTGTCATCACAATGTGGTTCGCTCTGCTCCTCAGGCGATGCAGCCGTAACGCTCAATCCCCATAGCTCCGAGATCCGCCCGCGCTTTCCTCCTTGTCAGATTTGTCGCCGCTGCAGCTCACGCTGACAGCAGCCACAAACCTTAGACAAAGCGGGCATTGGTGACCGCCTTGTCGTGATCGCCATGCTGCACCACGAAATGCAAGGGGCTGGGTCGGCGGGACACAGCCCGCCTTCCGGTCCGCGCCTGCGCGCTCAGAACCGCCGGGAATCAGCCGGATAGGTGCCCAGAACCTCCAGATAAGAGGTGAAATAGGCCAGTTCATCCAGCGCGCGGCGGACATTGGCGTCTTCGGGGTGCCCCTCGATATCGGCAAAGAACTGCGTCGCGGTGAAGGACCCGCCGACCATATAGCTTTCCAGCTTGGTCATGTTGACGCCATTGGTGGCAAACCCGCCCATCGCTTTGTAGAGCGCGGCAGGAATGTTGCGCACGCGGAAGACGAAGCTGGTCATCATGCCATGGTCGCCGCGCCGCGTCAGATCGGCCTCGCGCCCCATGATCAGGAAGCGGGTGGTGTTGTTCGACTGATCCTCGATATGGCGTGCCAGCACGTCCAGCCCGTAGATCTCACCGGCCAGTTCAGAGGCCAGCGCGGCCTGCGCCGGGTCGCCCAGCGCGGCAATCTGTTTCGCTGAACCGGCGGTGTCGGCGCCGGTCACCGGGTCGATGCCATGTGCGCGCAGGAACCCCCGGCACTGGCCCAGCAGCACGGTATGGCTCTGCGCGGTCCTGACCTGTTCCAGCCGGGTGCCGGGCAGCGCCAGCAGGTTGATATGCACCCGCACGAAGGCCTCATCCACAATATGCAGCCCGGATTCGGGCAGCAGCCGGTGAATATCGGCCACCCGGCCATAGGTCGAATTCTCCACCGGCAGCATCGCCAGATCCACCTCGGCGCTGCGGGTGATCTCGATCACATCTTCAAACGTGCGGCAGGCAACGGCGGTGAAGTCCGGCCGGGCATCGACGCAGGCCTGATGCGAATAAGCCCCGGGTTCCCCCTGAAACGCGATTTTTTTTGTCATCTCTGCCCCCGATTTACAGACAATTCGCCCGAAGGGGCGTTTCGTCGCGGTAACTACCGCTTGAAAACCACGAGGGGAAGCGGATACATACCCCAAACTCGGCAAGACAGCATGGGATGCGATATGTTCGACACAATGGTTTTCACCAAAGCTCTGGCGGCCCTGTGCGGGGCGCTTCTGGTTTTTCTGGTTGGGGCATGGATCGCGAACGCGCTTTATGTACCCCTTAACGCGAACGCGCCTGCGGCATATGCCATTGACACCGGCGCCGATGATGCAGACGCCAATGCCGAACCGGTGGAGGAACTGCCGTTTGAAGAAATGTATGCCGCGGCCGATGCCGGTGCCGGTGCCCGTCTCTGGGCGCAGTGCCGCGCCTGCCACGCGCTGGAAGCCGGGCGCAACGGCGTCGGCCCCTACCTGCATGGTGTGGTGAACCGCCCCATCGAAACCGCAGAAGGCTATGGCAACTATTCCGGCGCGCTGGAACAGGCCGGTGAGGCATGGACGCCCGAAGTTCTGTCACACTTCATCGAGAACCCGCGCGGCGTGGCACCGGGCACGTCGATGTCCTATTCCGGCATGCGCTCGGCCCAGGACCGTGTGAACCTGATCGCTTATATCGAACAGGAATCGCAGTAATCCATCCGGTTTGCCGCACCTGCTGACACGTTTC
>JBLRWT010000198.1:0-4759 GCA_047921095.1 Wenzhouxiangella sp.
CGCAGTCGGGCGCGCTCGTTTTCGCCAAGATGGTTGAGATGCTGCTCATTGAGCCAGATATCACCCGTGGTCGGTCGTTCGAGGCCGGCGAGCAGGCCAAGAAGGGTGGTCTTGCCCGAGCCCGAGGCGCCAACGATGGCCAGCGTTTCACCTGTGTTCAGGTCCAGGCTGATATCGTTGAGAATGTCGAGTCGGCCGCCGGGTGCCTGCACCGAAAAGCCGACATTTTGGCAACGCAGTATTTTTTGACCGGGGTTTGTCATGTTCAAATTGATCCAGTTCATTCGGCCACTGATCGCGCTGTCCATCTGCGCGATCCTGACGCTGCCGGTGTCGGCAGCCACGATCATGGTGATTGGCGACAGTTTGTCAGATGCCTATAACATGCCACGTGAAGCCGGCTGGGCGCACCTGCTGTCCGAACGCCTTGGCCCGGGCTACCAGGTGGTCAACGCCAGCATTTCCGGTGAAACGACCGCCGGTGGTGCCCATCGCATCGATGATCTTCTGGAACGACATCAGCCGCAAGTGCTGTTGGTCATCCTCGGCGGTAACGATGGATTGCGGGCCCTTTCGCCAAGCCAGATTCAATCCAATCTGGCGACGATCATAGAAAAGGGCAAGAGCGCCGATGCCGAGGTCGTTCTGATGCAGATTCGCATGCCGCCCAATCTGGGCCCGGCCTACGTGCGACGTTTCGAAGAGATCTATCCCCGTCTGGCCGATGCGTACGACATCACCCTGGTGCCATTCTTTCTCGATGAACTGTTCCTCGAGCCCGGGATGATGATGGCAGACGGCATTCATCCCACCATCGAGGCGCAGCCGAAGATGCTTGATCGGCTTTTTCCCCATATCGAACAACTGCTGGATGCTGGTTCCTGAACCGCCACCCCTGTATCCTTGCAGGACTTGACCCATATAACGATGCAAGGACCCATGTCCGAACGCGAAATCATGGAATACGATGTGGTGGTGGTTGGTGCCGGCCCGGCCGGGCTGGCCTGTGCCATCCGCCTGAAGCAACTCAACAGCGACCTCAACGTCTGCGTCATCGAAAAGGCCTCGGAAATCGGCGCCCACGTGCTCTCCGGAGCGGTGATCGAGCCAGGTCCGCTCGACGCGCTGATCGAAGGCTGGCGCGATAGCCCGCCGCCGGTTTGCGTTGCGGCCGGACGGGACGAATTCCAGTTTCTCAGCAAGACCGGCAAGCGCAAGCTGCCCACGCCGCCACAGCAGAAGAATCATGGCAATTTCATTGTCTCGCTGGGTGCAATGTGCGCCTGGCTGGCGCCGAAGGCCGAAGCGCTCGGGGTGGATATCTTTCCCGGCTTTGCCGCTGCCGATCTCTCCTGGGCCGATGACGGTTCAGTCCAGGGAGTCATCATCGGTGACATGGGGGTCGACCGCACCGGCGAGCCCAAGGAGACCTACGTGCAGGGCATCGAGATCCGTGCTGCGGTCACCGTCCTGGGTGAGGGCTGCCGCGGCCACCTGACCAAGCGGGCAGTGGGCAAGTACAAACTCGATCGGGACGCCGACCCTCAGACTTACGGCATCGGCCTGAAGGAGCTTTGGCAACTGCCCGCAGGCCGTGTCGAGCCCGGTCTGATCCAGCATTCCGTGGGATGGCCGCTGCCGAATAAAATTTACGGTGGCAGTTTTGTCTACCACCTGGACAAGGATCGGGTCGCGGTGGGCTTTGTGTGCGCGCTGGATTACAAGGATCCCGCGTTTTCGCCATTCGAGGCCTTTCAGCAGTTCAAGCACCATCCGATGATGCATGAGTTTCTTGAGGGCGGGGACATCCTCTCGGCCGGCGCGCGCGCCTTGACCGAGGGCGGTTACCAGTCCCTGCCGAAGGTTGAAATGCCGGGCGCGCTGTTGATCGGCGACTCGGCCGGCCTGCTCAACGTGCCGAAGATCAAGGGCACCCACCAGGCGATGAAGTCGGGCATGCTGGCCGCCGAACACCTGGCCGAAAAGCTCAGCAGCGAGGGCTTCGACGCCCGCCTGCGGGCCTCCGACATCGTTGCTGAACTCAGGAAAGTGCGCAATATACGCCCCGGTTTCAACAAGGGCCTCTGGCGCGGCATGAAGACCGCGGCGATCGAAACACTGACCGCCGGCAAGCTGCCGCGGACGCTGAAGAATCATGCCGATCATGAGCAGTATCGGCTGGTCGCCGACGGCGGGTTCGACTACGACTGGGTCGATCGCGACTTGCCACCGCGCGATCGCCTGGCGTCAGTGTATCTCGCCGCCACCGAGCACGACGAAGACCAGCCCATTCATCTGCAGATCATCGAGCCGGATGTGTGCTTCAGCCGCTGTGAAGTCGAGTACGGCAACCCCTGTACGCGATTCTGTCCGGCCAATGTGTACGAAGTGGTCGAGGATGAGGCCGGCAAGCGCATCCAGATCAATGCCGCCAACTGCGTCCATTGCAAGACCTGCGATATTGCCGATCCCTACCAGGTGATCAACTGGGTCACGCCGGAAGGTGGTTCAGGGCCGAACTACAGCAACCTGTGACTGGTCGGCTCAGGCACCTCGGCTGGGTTCGGCCATCGGCACTCGATTTTTCAGCAAGTTCATCAACGCAGGCGCTTGACCAATGACGAATGCATTCGGCCGTGTATTGACCGTGACCACCTTTGGCGAAAGCCACGGGCCGGCGATTGGCTGCGTGATCGACGGGTTCCCGCCGGGCCTGGACATCACGGCTGAGGAAATCCGGACCGAGTTGATGCGCCGGGCCACCGGCCAGAGCCAGCACACCTCCCAGCGCAAGGAGGCCGAAGAGGTCCAGATCCTGTCAGGGATGTTCGAGGGCAAGACCACCGGCACACCGATCGCGCTGGTGATCTACAACACCGATGCCCGATCGAAGGACTACACCCGCATCGCCAACCAGTTCCGGCCCGGGCATGCCGACTACACCTATCACCACAAGTATGGAATCCGCGACTATCGTGGTGGCGGACGATCCTCGGCGCGGGAAACGGCGATGCGTGTGGCCGCCGGCGCCCTTGCCCGGAAATACCTGAAAGAGCGGCTTGGGGTCAGCATCACTGGCTGGATGGCCCAGATCGGTGAAGTCGTCTGCGACGAGCATTTTGACGCCGGCGTGATCGACACCAACCCGTTTTTCTGCCCGGACCCGGCCAAGGTGGTGGAACTCGAAGGCTACATGAAACGGCTGTGGAAGTCGGGCGACTCGGTTGGCGCCCTGGTCAAGGCCCGCGCAACCGGCGTGCCGCTGGGCCTTGGTGCGCCGGTCTATGGCAAGCTCGATGGCGATCTGGCCGCGGCCATGATGAGCATCAACGCGGTCAAGGGTGTGGAAATCGGCGCTGGCTTCCGGTCCGTGGCGCAGAAAGGGACCGAGCATCGTGACGAAATCACGCCAACCGGATTCGAACCATGCCGGCGGCGTCTTGGGCGGCATCTCCACCGGCCAGCCGGTCGAGGTCGCGGTGGCTTTCAAGCCGACCTCCTCGCTGCGCCTGCCGGGCCGGACGGTCGATGCCGAGGGCCAGGCCGTTGAAATCATCACGACCGGGCGTCATGACCCCTGTGTCGGTATTCGCGCCATACCCATCGTCGAGGCCATGCTGGCGCTGGTGATCATGGACCATTTTCTGCTCAATCGAGCGCAGTGCGGCGACGTGCCGGACCAACAACCAAGGATTCCAACAACATGACAGGCAAGACCTACAGGGTTGCCGTGATCGGCGCCACCGGCGTGGTCGGCGAAGCGTTGCTCGAGTTGCTCGCCGCACGGGACTTTCCGATCAGCGAAGTGGCCGCCCTGGCCAGCAGCAGCTCGGTCGGACGCGAGGTCTCTTTCGGCCGCAAATCGTTGATCGTCGATGATTTGGCAACCTTTGATTTCACCGGCTGGGATTTCGCCCTGTTTTCCGCCGGCGCTGCGGTTTCCGCCAAATACGCGCCAGCGGCCGCCAAAGCAGGCTGCACCGTAATCGACAATACGTCGCACTTCCGGATGAAGCCCAAGGTGCCGCTGGTGGTACCGGAAATCAACGCGCATGTGCTGGATTCGTTTGCCGGCGGCATCATCGCCAACCCGAATTGCTCGACCATCCAGATGTTGCTGGCGGTGGCCCCCATTCATCGGGAAGTCGGCGTCAGTCGCATCAACGTATCGACCTACCAGTCGGTGTCCGGCGCCGGCAAGCCGGCGATGGAGGAACTGGGGCGCCAGTGTGCCGACCGCTTCAACTTTCGCGAGCCGGAACCATCGGTGTTCAAGGTGCCGATCGCCTTCAATGTCATTCCGGCAATCGACGACTTTGAAAAAAACGGCTACACCAAGGAAGAAATGAAGATGCACCGGGAAACCCGCCGCATCCTCGACAGCGACGACATCATGGTCAACGCCACGGCGGTCCGGGTCCCGGTCTTCATTGGACACGGTGAAGCCGTTCACCTGGAAACCACTGATTTCATTGAGCTCGAGCGCGTCCGCGAGCTGCTTTCGGCCGCGCCGGGCGTGGTGCTTCTCGGGGAGCGTGAACTGGCCACGCCGCTGACCCACGCCGCCAATCACGATGAGGTCTTCGTCTGTCGTTTGCGCCGAGACCTGAGCCATCCCCATGGACTTGATTTCTGGGTTGTTTCTGACAATTTGCGCAAAGGAGCGGCCCTGAATGCCATCCAGATTGCCGAGTACCTGGTGGGCAGAAGCCGCTGAATGAGCTGCCGTGCCGGGTCAGCGGCTGGGTGCAATAGGGTC
>JBLRWT010000199.1:0-4738 GCA_047921095.1 Wenzhouxiangella sp.
CGAGCAGGCGGGCACGCCACGGGCCAGGATCACGGTACTGCACTGCACGACCGAATATCCCACGCCCATGGCCGAAGTGAACCTGCGCGCGATGCTGAGCATCCAGCAGGCCTTCGGCGTGGCCGTGGGCTATTCGGATCACACGCCGGGGATTGAGGTCGCGATCGCCGCGGTGGCGATGGGCGCCTGCGTGATCGAGAAACACTTCACGATGGACTGCGATCTGCCCGGGCCCGACCACAAGGCGAGCCTCGAGCCGGCCGGTCTAGAGGCGATGGTGGCAGCCATTCGCAACATCGATGTCGCCCTGGGCGATGGCATCAAGCGCAGCACTGTCAGCGAGACCAGCAACCGGGATGTCATGCGTAAATCGCTGGTCGCCCGCCAGCCGATCAAAGCGGGCGAGGCCTTCAGCCCCGAGAACATGGCCGTGAAGCGCCCCGGCACCGGCATCTCGCCGATGCGCTGGGACGAAATCATCGGCCGCACGGCGTCCCGGAGTTTTTCCGCGGATGATTTGATCGAGCTGTGACGCCAGATATCCGGATTTGAGAGCGACATGATCTATATTTCGACTGGCGGTTTTCGGGACAGGACTGCGGCTGCAGTGTCCGCGGAGCTGCTGGGCGCCGGCATCAGTTCCATAGAACTATCCGGGGGCCGGTATTCCGCCACGTTACTGCATGACCTGCAGGCCCTGGCGCCTGAAATTCATTTCCAGGTCCACAACTACTTCCCGCCGCCGCCTGATCCTTTCGTGCTGAATCTCGGCTCTCTCGATCCGGAGGTAGGGGAGCGAAGTGTCCGGCACGTGGAACAGGCGCTCGAGTGGAGCCGGGCGCTCGGTGGCGATCGCTACAGTTTCCACGCCGGGTTCCTGCTCGATCCCAGGGTCGACGAACTGGGCCAGCGCATCCCCAGCCGCAGCCTGTTTGATCGCGAGGCTTGCATCGAGGTGTTCGTCAGCCGCGTATCGCGCCTGGCCGAGCTCGCGGCCCAGGTGGGGATCACCCTGATGATCGAGAACAATGTGCTTTCCGCACGGAATGCCCAGGAGTTCTCGGCCAATCCGCTGCTGATGTGCGATCCGGAGGAGTGCCTGGCGATCATGAGGTTGCTGCCGGCGAGCGTAAAGCAGCTGATCGACGTGGCGCATCTCAAGGTATCGGCCAATTCGCTGCAGTTCGACCCCGCGAGAATGTTCGAGTTATGTGGCGACAGGATCGCCGGCTTTCATCTCAGCGACAATAACGGGCTGGAAGATTCGAACCAGCCGTTCGGCGAGGATGCGTGGTTCTGGCCGCATCTGAAATCGGACGTCGATTACTATTCCGTCGAAGTGTACGGCTGCCCGCCAGCGCAATTGCTGCAGCAGGCCAGGCTGGTCGAATCAAAACTGGGATCGCAACCGGGACCAAAACCAGGACAGTGACGTGAGAAGACCCACCTACCAACTGGCCGGGCGCCATGACCGTCAGCAATAAAATTCCGCTGGAAAGCCTGCTGGTCACCTTGCCGGTGACTTTTCGCGATGTGCTGGCCAGGATCAATGCCAATACGCTCGGCATCGTCTTTATCGTGGATGACGATCGCAAGCTGATCGGCGCGCTGACGGACGGCGATGCACGCCGTGACCTGCTGGGCGGTGCGGCCTTGAGCGACCTGATTACCTGCGATTCGGCCTTCTTCAATAAATCCCCGCGTTACCTGCCGGTCGACTGTGAAATTGCAGAGATCTGGAAACTCTTCGAACAAGAGGTGCGATGCATCCCGTTGCTGGATGCATCGCATCGTATCGTGGACTTTTCGACGCGCGCACGCATCCGACAATTCATGGTGCTGCAGCCGGACATCGGCGAGCAGGAAATCAGCAATGTGCTGGAGTGCGTAACCAGCGGCTGGATCTCCTCCCAGGGCCGCTTTATCGGCAAGTTCGAAACAGCCTTCAGCGACTACCTGGGAGGCGGGCATGCCATCGCGGTCTCCAATGGCACGGTCGCCCTGCAACTGGCCTTGACGACCCTGGGCATCGGGCGGGGCGATGAGGTCATCGTCCCCAACTTCACCTTCGGCGCCAGCATCAACGCCATTATTCATGCGGGCGCCACGCCAGTGCTCGCGGACGTTGATCCCGAGACCTGGACGATCGACCTCGATGAATTGGGTAGGTTGATCACGCCGCGGACCCGGGCGGTGATGCCCGTGCACATCTATGGACAACCCGCAAGAATCGATGAAATCATGGCGATCGCATCCGAGAGAGGCCTGCTGGTGATCGAGGACTGTGCGGAGGCGCTGGGCGCGACCTACAAGGACCGGCGGGTCGGACTGGACGGTGATTGCACCTGCTTCAGCTTCTTCGCCAACAAGTCGATCACCACCGGCGAAGGCGGGATGGCGGTATTCAAGGATCCGGAGATGGCGCAACGGGCGCGCGTCTTGCGGGATCATGGCATGAGTCCGCAGAAGCGCTATTGGCACGACTATGCGGGCTTCAACTTCCGCATGACCAACATGCAGGCCGCGGTCGGGTTCGCCCAGATGGGCCGGGTCGACGAGTTGCTCGGTCGGAAAAAAGCGATTTTCCAGGCCTACGATGAGCTGCTGGCGGGACACCCGGGCGTCGGGCTGTTGCCGAAGAACGATTGGTCGGAAAACTCCTACTGGCTGTATACGATCATGCTGAAGGGGTATGCAGCGGAGGTGCGCGATCAGCTGATCGCCAACCTGGGCTTTCGCGGCATTGATGCACGACCGGGTTTCTACCCGATGCACGAGATGGACCCGTACCGCGAATGCGGGCGCGGCGATTACCCGGTGTCGAGCAGGCTGTCGGCCAACGCGGTAAGCCTGCCGTCCTCCTACGGCCTGTCCAATGACGAGATCGCGCATATCGTCGCGATCTTTGTCGACGAGCTCTCTCGATTCGCGCGGGATCAAACCAGTGCAGCCTGAGTGGGGCATTGTCGGCTGCGCCTACATGGCCAGAGAGTACTGCAAGGTCCTGACCGCCAAAGGCATCACGCCGAGCGTCTACAGTCGCAACCTGGCCTCGCCCAACGTCGCGGCTTTCCAGGCCGCGTTTCCAGGACTCGAGGTGCAGGACTTTTCCGGGATCTCCAGCGCAATCGCTCACTGGCTGGTATGTACCAATATCGCGTCGCATGAAGCAGTGTGCGGCCTGCTGGCCGGCAAGGTTTATTGTGAGAAGCCATTCGCCCACGTCGCGGACTATGACGCAAGCCGGGACATCTCAATTCTCATGAATCGACGGTATTACTACTGGGTCGAGTTCATGAAGAATATTCTCGACGAGGGCAGGATCACCAAGGTCATTGCCTGTATTCCTGAGAAAAGCATCGACGCCCTGATCACCCAGAGTATCCATGTCATCGACCTGCTCTGGTACCTGGCCGGGCCGTTCGGGCCGGCGACGAAAGCAGGCAACAGCTTGCCGACCTACGTCCTGTCCACCGACAAGAACATTCCTCTGGTGATCAACATGAACTACGGAGCCAACGAGAACTTCTCGCTGAGGTTCTATGGCGAGGATGGCACGGTCTACGAAGCCAGGCCGCTGGAAGCCTTCAGTATTGCCGAAGGCATGGAAGTGCGTGAGCCTGACGACGTCATTCCTTTTCGGACTTACAAGCCGGTCAGCAGGCGCCTCGAGTACGCCGATACCCATCAAAAGCCCGGCTTGAGCGAACTGGTCGACGACCTGATCCGAGACTCGACGACGCGGCTGCCGACCCTGCCCGAGCATCGCGACGTGCATGCGTGGATGGAACGGAACATGTCATGAGGATTTGTATCATCGGGGTCGGCAATATCGGCATGCGGTATGTGCAGGGAATCAGGACGAAGTTTCCCGGCGCCGAACTGTGGCTGGTGGATCACGATGTTCGACTCAGGGAACTGCAGAAGCTGGCGATGACCAACGTCACCCTGGTGCGCGCCCTGGCCCAGGTCGATGCGCCCATCGACATCTTCGTCGTGGCCACGTCCTGTGAGCCGCGGCTCGAGATCTACAAGCAGTGCCTGGCGCTCGAGCCGCGCTACGTCATCCTGGAAAAATACCTGTTCAAGTCGCGCGCGGAGTTTGCCGAGTGCCTGTCCCTGGCCCGCGTGCCCACCTTCGTCAACCAGTGGATGCATGGCAGCGGGACCTTCGATTGCATGTTCGAACGCGAGGCGACCTCAGTGGAGCTGCTCGGCTCGGGGTGGGGGCTGGCGTGCAATGCCGTGCACTGGATGGATGTGTTCCAGCGACATATGAACATCGCCCAGGCGCGGGTGGGCGCCGGCACCACGATTAGCGAGGTGCGGCCGAGCAAGCGGGCCGGCTACGAGGAGGTTCTCGGCGAGTGGGTGTTCGAGGACACCGAGAGCGACAAAAGCTTCAGGCTGATCGACAGGCCCGACGACAGCCCGGCCGAGGGACTGCGCATCAATGTCGACGAGGTGGAATACGTTTTCGATTACAAGGCGATCAGCAAAGAGGGCAAAGTGCTCAGTCACTTCCCGTATTTCTCGGCGCTGATCGGCGACATCGTCGGCGAAATTGCCGAACAGGGCACCTGTTCCTTGCCCCGGCTCGAAGCGTCGGTCGATCAGCACCTGTTGATCGAAGAGATTCTCGGCAAACTTGATCGCCGCCCGAACATTACCTGAAAGCTATAGAAAATGAAGATTCTGCTGTTTTGCCACTTGGGTCAGATCAAAGAGTACGCAGAAT
>JBLRWT010000200.1:0-4710 GCA_047921095.1 Wenzhouxiangella sp.
GTTGCGTCCGGCCAGGACCGGCAGATTGATCTGCGGGATCTCCAGGTCGAGTACCTGGCGCTGACTCGTGTTGCCGTAAAGTCGGTCACCACCCGGCGGCTCCTTGTTGGGCATGTGCAGATGGATGATGACACGGAGAAACTTGGTCGCCTTGACGGCGGCGTCGCCGAACATGCGGCGAACATTGAGGATGCCCAGCCCCCGTACCTCGAGGCAGTCACGCAGTACCGGTGGACAGGAACCTTCAATCGTATCGGGTGTGAGCTGGGTGAATTCGGGCGCATCGTCGGCGATGAGCCGATGGCCGCGGGTCAGCAGTTCGAGTGCCAACTCGCTCTTGCCGGTACCGGATTCACCGGTGATCAACACGCCAATGGTGAAAATTTCCATGAAAACGCCATGCAAGGTATCCCGACGCGCAAGTCGGCGCGAAATCTGGTATTCAAGAAAACTGACCAGTTCCAGGGCAGGCAGTTTCGAGGTCAACAGCGGGGTTTCGGTCTCCCCTGCCCATTGCTCCAGATCGTCGGCGACCTCCAGATCGCCGGCAACGATAATGGCGGCTGGCTGAAGGTCCATGATGCGGGCGACGGTCTCCCACCGGCTCTTGGCTTCGAGACTGTCCAGCCAGTCGACTTCTTCCTCGCCGATGATCTGGATGCGATTGGGGTGTATCAGGTTCAGGAACCCGACCAGGGAGGGTCGGGCACGAAAGCTGGTCGCGGTCATCCGGCGCTTTCCGCCGTTGGTCTCGCCCGTCACCCACCGTAGCCCCAAACGGTCGGAAAAGCTTTGGTAGAGCTCAACCGGGGTGACGCTGGTGCTCATGTCGCTGATGGGGAATCCGCTTCCAGCGAGAACAGCCTGAGCAGCTCGTCGGCGCCCTCGGCCGCGCGGATTCGCTCGCGCTGCGCAGGGTCGCCGAGTCGTTCGGCGATATCCGCGAGCAGCCGCAGATAGACGTCTGAACACTGGTCGGGCACAGTCAGTATGAAGAAGAGGTCGACGCGCTCCTGGTCCGGGGCATCGAAATCAATCGGAGTGCGAAGGCGAATCAGCGCGGCGGCAACACCGCTCTGACCACTGACGCGGCCATGCGGGATGGCCACGCCATGTCCCAGGCCGGTGGAACCCAGCCGTTCGCGCTGGCAGAGGCTTTCGAAGATCTGACGAGCATCGGCACCGTCGGGTGCCGATGCAAGCAAATCCGAGGCCTTTTCCAGCAGGGACTTCTTGCTGGAAACGGACAGGTTGACCGCGATGCGGTCGGTATCAAGAACATCTGCAAGCTGCATAAGAGGCCTGGGATTGTGAATGCTCCGTACGGGTCAGTCGCCGCCCACGGCGGACCGTGCGGGACGATGGTGGTCGGTGACCTTGTCCTTGTGACGCCGGACCTGGCGGTCAAGCTTGTCAATCAAGGCATCGATGGCAGCGTACATGTCTTCGGCAACGCCCACGGCGTGAATCGGGTTGGTGCGCCCGCCCACGCTGACAGTGGCTTCGGCGGTGTGCTCGAGCTTTTCGAGACGCAAGACCCAGTGGGCGGAAATCAGGTTGCCGAAATGGCGCTCGAGTCGATCGCACTTCTCGGCAATGTAGGCACGCAGCGGCTGGCTGATGTCGACGTTCTGTCCGGTCACTTCAAGTTGCATAAGCTAATGCTCCTTTTTGCATGGGCAGTTTGACGAATCGAGCCTGGGGTGTTTTCCGGCCCCATCCGTCGCATGATCCAATCTTATACCAGCCAGAGCCGGTTATCAGGCCCACATGCGCTGTATTCTGCGCCGCTGGGCCGATCCCGGGATACCCAGTTGCTCACGATACTTGGCCACTGTGCGTCTGGCGAGCAGGACTCCCCTGGCGGCCAGTGACTCCACCAGGGCCTGATCAGACAGCGGCGCGCCGGATGGTTCGTCCTGGATCATGCGCCGCAGGTGGGCGCGGACGGCCGTGGCGGCCACCTGGGTACCGTTTTCGCCCGTCACCCCGACAGAGAAAAAATGCTTCAACTCGAAGGTGCCGCGAGGCGTGTGCGCGTACTTGAGGCTGGTGGCGCGTGAAACGGTCGACTCGTGGACGCCGACGGCTTCCGAAATTTCACGCTGCAGCAAGGGCTTCATGGCGACTTCGCCCTGGCTGAAGAAGTCGGACTGTCGGGCCACGATGGCCTCGGTCACGGCCAGCAGGGTCTGGTTGCGCATTTCCAGACCACCGATCAGCCAGCGCGCCTCCTGCAGACGGTCCTTGAGATATTTCTTGTCCTCACCCCGGCTTTTGCGCAGCAGGTCCATATACATCCGGTTGAGTTTCAGCCCCGGATCGCTGTCCCGATTGAGACTCACCCGCCAACCATCGTCGCGCGGATGGATGTAGACATCCGGCACGATATAGTTTTCGTTGTCCGACTTGAAACGACTGCAGGGATGGGGGTTGAGCGAACGAATCAAACCGATGGCGGCCTGGACATCGTGCGTTTCGAATCCGCTGGCGCGCGTGAGAAGCTTCATGTCCTGGCGCGCCAGGGTGTCGAGATGCTGTTCGACAATATAGGTGGCCAGTCCCAGGGCCGGTGTGCTCGCCGAGTGCGCCCGCAATTGAACCAGGAGGCATTCACGCAAGTCGCGGCTGGCCACGCCGACCGGCTCGAAATGCTGTACACGCTCCAGGACGGCCAGAATTTCCTCGCGTGACACCAGGTACTCCGGCGCCAGCGAAGCGCGCAGGGTTTCGGCATCGTCCTGCAGGTAGCCGTCCTCATCCAGCGCGTAGATGATGGCCCGGGCGATGGCCTCGTCAGTGGCACTGAAACCGGCCAGGTTGGCCTGCCAGAGCAAGTGATGCTGCAGGGACTCGTCGGCCTTGTCGCCAATGAACTCATCGTAGCGGGGTGCTTCGCGCGCTTCCGAATAACCGTCAGGCAGGTCGTCGTACTTGAACTGCTCCTCGCGCTCACTCTCGGACTCGACTTCATCCCCGGCTCCATCGTCCTGGTCGTCCTCGCGCTCAAGCAGCGGATTGGTCTCGAGTATTTCGCGGATATGGTCCTTGAGCTCGATGCGATTCAGTTGCAGCAGGGCAATCGCCTGGCGCAACTGCGGGGCCAGCTTGAGTTTCTGGCCCAGTTTGAGTTGAAGTCGAGCACCGGGTTTCATATTGCTATTCTACGCCGTGACTCAGAGGCCGGGCCAATTGTTCAGTCGCCACCTGCCTGGCTACCGGTCGCGGCCGGTTCAGAGGCCAGGTGATCGCTACCGCCCGGCTCGGCCACCGGCGCGCTGGCCTGGTCGACCAGCACGGCGATCGCGCCGTCGCCGGTCACATTGCAGGCTGTTCCGAAGCTGTCCTGGGCCATGTACAGTGCAATCATCAACGCAATGGCCGACTCGCCGAAACCCAGCATGGACGACAGCAGTGCGACTGCCGACATCACCGCCCCGCCCGGCACGCCGGGTGCGGCCAGCATGACCAGGCCCAGCATGAAGATGAATGGCAGCATGGTCATCAGCGAAGGTACGGCGAGGGCATCATGCAGCACCATCACGGCAACGGCGCAGGCAATGATGGTGATGGTCGAACCGGCCAGGTGGGTGGTGGCGCACAGGGGCACCGTGAAGCTGGCAATCTCGTCCTTGACCTTGTTGTTGCGCACCGATTGCAGGGTGACCGGAATGGTCGCCGCGCTAGACATGGTGCCCAGGGCGGTGAAATAGGCCGGCAGCATGTTGCGAATCAGGGCCAGCGGCGAGGCGCCAGCCCGCAGACCGGCAATCACGAACAGGGTCACGATCCAGGCCCAGTGCAACGAGATGGCCAGCGCCAGCACGACACCAAAGGTGCGCAGGGTGGCGAACACGGTACCGGCGGCCGCCAATTCGGCAAAAACACCGGCGATATAAATCGGCAGCAGCGGAATGATCACCACCACCAGCAATTTCTCGATCACATCGCGCCCTTCGTCGAACGCCTGCTTGAGCACCTTTGCCCGCGTGGCCGCGATGCCCAGACCGAAAATGAATGCCAGTGCCAGGGCCGTCATGATGCCGAGCAGGGGCGGAATCTCCAATTGCAGGAAAGGCGCCAGCGTCTCACCATTGCCCGTTGGCACCGCCGCGACATCGGACGCCAGCAGGGGAACCACCAGTGCTGCCACCAGAAACGCCAGGACGCCGGCGACAATGGTCGACAGGTAAGCCAGCCCCAACGTGCGCGCCAGCAACGGCCCGGAATCGCGCGGTAAACCGGCAATGCCGCTGGTAATGAAGAACAGGATCAGCAAGGGAATGGTGAAGAACAGCAGTTGCCCGAACAGGCCCTTGAAGGTCAGCAGAATCTGCGTGACCCAGGCCGGAGCGAACAGGCCGATGAGCATGCCAAGCACGATACCGGCGATCAGCTTGAGAATGAGTTTCATGTTTTGCGAATCCGTTTGGGGGTTTTACCCTTGTCGCAGGGTTTCGAATTTTGCCAAGTCTAACTGATGGGAAAAGGGGAGAGGAATAGAGGGGAGAAGGGAGAGGGAAAGGCGGTGCCGTTAGCACCTGGTCGAGGTGGGAGGTTCTGGCGCCATCTTTTCCCTCTCCCTTCTACCGTCTCCCCCTCTCTCCACAACCTGATTTGCTATATTCTTTGAGGGTATTCAACACTTCATCGCAGCCATGCTTCCACCTATCAACTTCCAGCGCTGGATCGAGGATAACCGCCACTTGC
>JBLRWT010000201.1:0-4709 GCA_047921095.1 Wenzhouxiangella sp.
ACGAAGCCGCGCTCGCGGTGAACCGGACCACCCTCGTACACCGGCATGGCAGCCAGACTTTCATCCTCGCAGGCAATGCCGATCTGATTCAGGACATCCAGCAGGGTGAAATCCGATGGATGATTGATCGTGATCCCCAGAGCGCCTTCCTCGTTGTGCTGGCACAAGAGGGTGACACCACGGCTGAAGTTCGGGTCTTCCATTCCGGGCATCGCGATCAGAAACTGTTGTTCAAGGTAGCTCACGAGACCATTCTAGCAGTCCGCAGTGACAATGGCGGCAGCCCAGGTTAAAACCGGGGTGGCATATTCTGCAGCAAAGCGCGCCAGTCAATGAAGACCGGCGCGGCTTGAAAACTGCCAGGTGCGGGTAATCGTGAGGATGTCGACTTCGGCCTTGATATCTTCCGACAACGGTGAAAACGGTGAAGACAGGCGCACGATCCTGATTGCCGCCTCGTCGAGAATGTCATAACCGGATGAACGCAGCACCCGGATCTGTTCAACGCTGCCATCGGCCAGAATATCGACGCTCAGAACCAGGCTGCCGGCCAGGTTCATGCGCCGCGCCTGCTCCGGATAGTTGTAGTTACCGACCCGCTCAACCTTGGCCACCCAGGAACGCATGTAACCGGCATACATGTGTTCACGCGTGTTGGCCGAGACGAACTTTCTGCGTGGCCGCTCGGGAAAATCCTGCGCCTCGGCGAACCGATCCGGTGCCGCTCGGGCGACCGCGAGAGACTGCTCGATCAGCCGGCGCGAATCGGTTTGGTCGAGTCTGGCCTGTTCACTGATCGGCGCGACCGGCAGTTCCTCGATGCCATTGTCAAGAGCGAGTATTTCGGCCGGCGATGTCTCGGCTTCCGGCGTATCGGCCTCCTCTTTGGCAGGCTCGGGTTCGAGTTCAGGCACAGTGTCACCGGCAGGCATCGGTTCGGCCGGGCGCTTCAGGTCCGGACTTTCGCCGCCCCCGCGCTGGGTGACCTGGGCCAGAAAATCAGCCTCGTCGGGCGCTTCTTCGGTGGCCCACTCGACCAGGATCACGTCCAGGCTGGCGGGAATGCTATCAGGCCGGCTGCCCATTACATCGAAATGGACCAGCCCGATCACGGCCGCATGCAGCGATATCGCCACCGCCACAGCAAGGGCCAGGGAATCGCTTCCCCCCGCGCCCGAACCTGCTTGCCAACCGCTTCGCATCAATTTGCCTTGAATCTATCGTGAATCAATTGCGTCAAACAAATCACCAGCAATGTTGATTCCGAACTGGGCATCCAGTTCCCGGATGCAGGTCGGGCTGGTGACATTGATTTCGGTCAGACGGTCGCCAATCACGTCGAGACCGGCCAATTCGATGCCGTGCTCGACCATGATCGGCCCGACCGCCTCGGCAATGGCCCGATCGGCCGCTTCCAGCGGACGCCCTTCGCCACGGCCGCCCCGCGCCAGATTGCCGCGAAAATCGTCACTACCGGGAATGCGGGCAAGCAGGTAGGGCACCGGTCGACCGTGGATCAGCAGAATACGCTTGTCGCCCTGACTGATGGCAGGCAAAAATTCCTGGGCCATCGCCAGTTGCGAACCATTCTCTGTCAGGGTCTCGAGAATGACATTCAGGTTCTGATCATCTGCCGAGGCGAGGAAGATGCCACGCCCTCCCATGCCGTCGAGCGGCTTGAGTACCGCCTGTCCCCGCTCCCGCACAAATGACTTCAACCGCGCCTGTGAAGACGACACCAGGGTGGCCGGAATGAGTGCCGGAAACCGGGCAATCGCCAGCTTCTCATTGAAATCGCGCAGCGCGCGCGGCCGATTGACGACCAGCGCACCTGCCGCCTCTGCCCGTTCGAGCAGGTAGGTCGCATACAGGTAGCTGGCGTCAACCGGCGGGTCAGCACGCATCATCACCAGATCATCACTGCCCAGCGGCCGGATGGCAGGCTCACCCAGTTCGAACCAGCGCTCGCCCTGATCGCGCACCTGCAGTGGGCGCAAACGAGCCATGGTGGTACCCCCCTCAAGAAACAGGTCGCTTTCATTGAGGTAAAGCAATTGATAGCCGCGTGCCTGTCCTTCCAGCAGCAACGCGAAGCTGGTGTCCTTGACGACCGTTATCGCCGCAATGTCGTCCATGACGACGACGAGATTGTTGCGCATGCAAGCTCCAGCAGTAGGGACAGGCCAGGGGCTCTATCCGAGCGAAATTGAGGAAAATGCAAAGAAAAACTCCTTTTGCACCATAAACTTGAGCTACTCTATTCTACCGGATTGGCAAATCGGGCAAAGATAGACTAACCTACACGTGAACCCACGGGTCACCCAACCGTCAACGACCAGCAAACGGATATGACCGCAGATCAAGAGCAAATCAACGTAAACGGCAAATCAGACCTCAGTGGTCTGAAAATCATGCTGATCGATGACAGTCGGACGATTCGGCGTTCGGCCGAGACCATGCTCGCCCGGGAGGGCTGCGAGGTTTTCACCGCCGGAGACGGTTTCGAAGCACTTTCGCTGATCCACAAGCATTCGCCCGACCTGATCTTCGTCGATATCATGATGCCCCGGCTCGACGGCTACCAGACCTGCGCGGTGATCAAGAACAACAGCCATTTCGAGCAGGTACCGGTAATCATGCTGACCAGCAAGGACGGCCTGTTCGACAAGGCCCGAGGGCGCATTGTCGGGTCGGATCAATATCTGACCAAGCCATTTACCCGGGACGAACTGCTGTCCGCGGTTCGCGACCAGATAAAACATTCGGAGCCCGCTTGACAGACCGGGCCAACGGGAAGGGATTCAAAGGGACGATGAGAGGGGAGCAGTCATTGGAAGCCGAATCCGGGTCGACCGGCGCGCTGCTGGCGTTGCTGGCCGACTATGAGCAGCGCAGCCTCAGCCATGATGTCGGCGAGGCAGGCCGGCAGCAGCAGATCAGCAACTGGGACGGCGTGGTCTTCCGGCTGGGCAGTCATTTTCTGACCTGTCGAATCGATCAGATCGACGAAATCATCGCTTTCCCGCCCTTTTTCCCCATCCCTGGAACCAAGGAATGGTTGCTTGGCGTTGCCAACGTCCGCGGCAACCTGGCACCGGTATCCGACCTCGGCTGGTACCTTTTTGGCAGCCGCACCCCGGTGACGGCCCGAACTCGGCTGATTCTGACCCGCATACAGGGGCGTCTGGCCGGCATTGTTGTCGATGAAGTCTTCGGGCAACGTCACTTTCATACCGATGATCTGGTGACCTCCGAGGCGTGGGCAGAGACCGAGCTGGCCGAGTTGGTCAACCAGGATTTCCCCACCAGCGAACAGCGGTGGGGCGTGTTCAGGATGGATGAGCTTCAGCGACGCAACGATTTCATGGATGGCGCCCGAAGCCAATAGTCCTGGCGGGACAAGAACGATCACACGATTCAGCAAGACACAAGAATCACGTGGCATGACGACGAAGAAGAAGATCAGGACCACAAGAAAGATAAACCACTGAAATACGGTAATTTTTTGATAATCCAGCGAGCAGGCAGGCACTCGAACTGCCCCACACGACATAGAACCGCCGTGCTCGCTCATTTGAAGCGAATCGAACGACGAAGGATGAGGTAATGGCATGAGCAGCGTGGTCACGCAAACAACCGAACAGCGACTTTCTCCCGCGCAGTTATTACTGTTTGCACTCCTGGTCGCCCTGATGGGCCTGGTCGCTTACAACTTCTATCTGCTGAACCAGCGTAATATTCAGGAAACTCAGTACCTGGCGTTGACGACCGATATTCAGGTACGCGCCCAGCAGCTGGCCAAGGCCGCAGGGGAATCCGCCGTCGGCAATTTCGACGCGTTCGACGAATTGCGCGAGACGCGCAATATCATTGACAGCGCCGTCCATACCCTGCGTAACGGACGCGAAGGTCTGCCGCCTTCACCGCCTCAGGTCGAAGACTCGCTGGTCACACTGGAAGATAACTGGGGCAGAATCGATGTATTCGCCAACCAGATTCTTGATCGCACCGATCTGGTGATCGAGCTGGCCGAAAGTGCCAGCGCCTTCTCCACGAATATCCCGCAACTGCAGGCCCAGTCCGATGAAGTCGTGCGCCGAATGATCGAAACCGGCGCACCCACGGTTCAGATCTATGTCGCCAGTCGACAGTTGGTTCTCGCCGACCGCATGTTGCGACGGGTCGGCGACATCATGGCCGGCGGTACCGGCGCCATCACGGCAGCCGACGCCTTCAGTCGCGACGCCGGCCTGTTCGAGCGAGTGCTGCAGGGTCTGATCAATGGCGACGAAGGGCTCAACCTGGTCGCCGTTCGCAACAGCCAGGTTCTCGAAGCGCTGGCCGATGTCATGCCCCTGTTCGAGGAAATCCGCATCGACGTCGATACCATCCTGACCGCGTCGACCGACCTGTTCGAGGTCCGCGAGGCAGCCGATGAAATCTTCCTGAGCGCCGAGGACCTGACCAACCAGGCTCGCCGGCTGGCCGGCGAGTACGCCACCATCGGCGACAACGAAATCTGGCCCTCGCTGCTTGCCGGTCTTGCCCTGGCTGGCGGTACCCTGTTGATCCTGTTCTTGATCGGTATGGGCGCCTACATGGCCCAGCGCAAACGAGCCCGGGCCACAACCGAAATCAACCAGCGAAACCAGGACGCCATTTTGCGGTTGCTTGATGAAATGAGCTCGCTGGCCGATGGTGACCTGACG
>JBLRWT010000202.1:0-4683 GCA_047921095.1 Wenzhouxiangella sp.
CCCTGGATCTTCGCCGACAGCTCGCCGACATACGCAGCGACCTCATCGAGGTGTGAAAAACCGTTCAGATTGCGGATGATCTCCGGGTTGGCCAGATCGCGCTCGACCTGGCTGTTGACCGCCTGGGTAGTCGCCAGGTTGCCGGCCGACAGCAACACGATGAACCTGTCGGGCGCGGTCGTAAAGCGGTGCATCTTGGAGTAGATGCTGACATCGTCGACCCCGGCGCTGGTGCGCGAATCCGAGCAGAACACCAGTCCGTTATCCAGCCGCATCGCGACGCAGTAGGTCATTCAGTTCAATCCGGGAAGCAATCCGCGCGAATCATAGCACCGGCAGGAATCCGGCGGCGATCAGGGCATCGCCGCGCAACGGACAATGGATCGGAAATCCGAATCTTGCCCGGTCAATCTCTGCAAAACCTGAGCAGCCAGGACAGAGGAAATCGGCAGACACCTGCAAGCTTTCCGGTGTGCGGGAGGTCCGGTATTCCGAGGGTCAGGTTGAATCCGGTGGCAAAACTGCTGATAATCTGGGTCGCCTTTGGGGGCGGGGTGGTTTGGGAGACTTTGCAAATGGGGAGGAGGGAGATGCCCGAAACGGCACTCGTGACGCGCTACCTGCTGGCCTGGCAGCAGGATCCGGATGATGCTCAGGTTGCCGAGCAGTTGTCCCGATTGACCTACGAATACCTGCGCCAGATGGCGAGTTCCCGGTTGCGCGGGGAAGCCGAACAGCACTTTACGCCGACGGAGCTGGTCCACGAGGCGTGGATGAATCTCAAGCCCACCGGCACAGCCATGACCAGCCGGAACCAGTTCTTCAGACTGGCTTCCACGGTCATGCGCAACCTGCTGGTCGACCACGCGCGCGAGCGCCTGGCCGCCAAGCGCGGCGGCTACTGGCTGAGGCTGACGCTTTCCGCCGCCGACCGCGAAGAAACCGTCGGCAACGAGACCCTTCTGGATCTGGATCGAGCACTGGACCGGCTTGCCCGGGAGCACCCGCGCCCCGGGGATGTGGTGGTCCTGCGCTGCTTCGGGGGGCTGAAACTTTCCGAAATTGCAAACACCCTGGAAATCAGCCTGGCTACGGTCAAGCGCGACTGGAGTTTCGCGTGCGCCTGGCTGGGCGATGCACTGAGCACTGAAAGGACGGGGCCATGAGTATTGATCCGAAAGCGCTGGAGCAACATTTCGCTGCGCTGTGCGACCTGGAACCGGAGGCACGTACTGAAGCGCTGGAAAAACTGGCGGCGAAGGACGCCGATCTGGCCCGGCGAGTGGCCGCGCTGCTGGATATGCATGATTCAAACCCGATCGATCTGAATCAGCTGGCGGAACAGGAGCTGCGGGGGCTGGGCACATTCGAGACCGACCAGCTCGCCGGTCGCGAAGTGGACGGCTGGAAACTGATTCGCGAGTTGGGGCGCGGCGGACTGGGCGTGGTCTATGCCGCCGAACGCGTGCGCAGCGGCGTCCACGAACGCGCAGCGATCAAGCTTTTGCAGGTACCGGCAATGGATGCTCGCGTTGCACAGCGTTTCCTGCATGAAGCGGCGGTACTGGCACGGCTGAGCCACCCCGGCATCTGCCGTCTGCGTGACTGGGGCCGCAGTCAGGAGGGGTGGCAATACCTGGTGCTGGACCTGATCGAGGGCCAACGCATCAGCGAGGCGGCCCGCAAACTGGATCTGGCGCAGCGAATCGAACTGGTGGCGCGACTGGCCGATACTCTGAGCGCCGCCCACCGGCAACTTGTCGTTCACCTGGATATCAAGCCGGACAACGTGCTGGTCGATGAACGAGGCAGGCCGATCCTGCTTGATTTCGGCGTCGCGCGTGTCCTGCGCGAAGAAAGCAACGGCACCACCACACTGGCACGCGGAATGACCCTGGGCTACGCCAGTCCGGAACAGATCAAGGGCGCACCGGCCTCGGTGCCTGCCGATCTGTATGCGCTGGGTGCGTTGCTCTATGAACTGGTCACCGGCAAACGTCCTTTCAATTTGAGCAAGTGCACCCTGCCCGATGCACTGAGTCAAATCGAACGGGGCGCCAGGCCCCCCAGCCAGGTGGTCGCCAAAGCCGGCCGCGATCTCGATGCGGTCATCGCCAAGGCCATGCATTTTGACCCGTCGCGCCGTTACGAAAGCGCGGCGGCATTTGCCGACGATCTGCGCGCGATCGTGGCCAGGCGACCGGTCAAGGCCCGGCCGGACACGCTTGCGTATCGGCTGTCTCGGCTGGTACAACGGAACCCGATCGCAGCACCGCTGGCTACAACGTCGATCCTGGTCGTCGCGCTGCTGGCGGGCATGCTGGCTTTGCAGGCCGAAGATCTGCGCGAGGAACGCGATAACGCAAAAGCCCAGGCCACCCGAGCGCGCGCAGCGAGTGATCTGCTCCTGGGGGCCATCGAGTCTGCCGACCCGACCGGCCAGCAGGCATCGGCGGCGACCGTGGATGAAATGCTCGCCGCCGCCGCCCGGCGCGTCGACGAGACCGCCCAGCAAGATCCGGTACTGGCAATCGAGAGCCTGATCCAGATTGCCGACGCGCGTGAGTCGCTGGGCGAGTTCGAAACTGCAATCGAATTGTATCGGAGCGCACTGGAACGGTTGGACGCGGAACTGGCCGAAGGCCCGGGCACCGCACGGGAATTGCGAATCAACGCCGTGACCGGATTGGTCAGCGCGCTGCGCCAGACCAGCCGGTTTGACGAGGCCAACGAGTTGCTGGCCGCCGAAACACCGCAAGACGGACACGCCGGGCACTGGAAGCTTCTGGTGAGCCAGGCCAACCTGGCGCTGGCCCAGGGGCAGACGGAACAGGCCGAACATGATCTGCAACGGGCGCTCACCTCACTGCCGGAGAACGCGCACGCCAGTCGCGCTTCGATCCTGAACAGCCTGGGCTACATCCCCGCCGGCGTCGGGCGTTATGCGGACGCGCTGGACTGGTACCGCCGCGCAGAGCAGGCCGCGCGCAGGGCCCCGGTCGATCGTGAAATGCTCGCGACCGTCCTGCTCAACATTGCCAATTCCGAATCCAAGCTGGGCAACATCGAAGCCGCGCTGGCCGCGGCCGGGGATTCGTTGGAGCTTCGCATCGACATGTTCGGCGAACTGCACACGCGCACGGTTCCCAGCGTGATGATTCACGCCTACGTCTACATGGAGGCCGGCCGCTGGGACGAGGGAATCGAGGCCGGCCGCCGCGCGGCTGAAATCGAGCAACAACTGACCGGCGGCGACACCATGCGCATGGCCGGCATCTGGAGCGCCGTCGGCCTGGCTGCCGAGCGCAAGGGCGACCGCGAAACCGCCCGCGATGCCTTTGAGCGGGCGCTGGAGGTGCAACGGCGGCTGTTGCCGGCCAACCACCCGGCGCTGGCCGGCACGCAAGTCAACCTGGCCTCGACCATGATGGCCGCCGGCGACTATGCCGGCAGCCTGGAGCCGTTGACCAAAGCCTGGGAAATCCACACCGCCGCGGCGCTAGGCAAGCCTTCGCGCTCGCGCGCCATCGCCGCGGTCAACATTGCCTACTGCCATATCCAGCTCAACCAGCCGGAACCGGCGCTGAAATGGGCCGGCGACGCGCTGGAAGAAGCCGAACAGGTGCTCAACCCTGACCAGTGGCTACTGGGCCATTTCCGCAACGTCTACGCCGAGGCGTTGTTCGTCAACGGTTCGGTGGCGGAAGCCCAGCGCGAGGCGCTGGCAGTCGAGCAACTGTACGCCGCATCAAGCACGCCGGTACGGCCCGAATCGGTCGAGGAAAACCTGCAACTGCTCGCGCGCATCTTCGAGGCCACCGGCGATGCCGACCGCGCCGCTGACTACCAGTCCCGGCTGGAAGCCCCCGAACCCGCGGCCGCTGCCGAGGTGTCCTGAGCGGACGCAAGAGCATTTGAAAAACTGGTCGCTTTTTGTCCCGGAAGGGTGAACAAGCGACAGCGCATTCACCATTGAAGCCGGGAACAGGCAAACCAGCGACGCTTATCAAGCAAACAGCGCTGGTTCAAGCAGCAATGACACATCCAGGGGCAGGACGGCGGCCGGGAAAAATATCCGGCAATGAGCCGTTTCAGTCACCGATTCCGCTAAGTATCAATAGGCCCATCAAATTGCCTGTTGGAGGTGTGCATGTTGAATCGAAACTTGTCTGTCATTTTCCTGTTGTCACTGGCCCCAGCCCTGGCAGCAATAGCCGGCGAGCCCGTAATCGTTCAGGAGACGGATCAATACCTGTTTTATTCCGACCAGAGCGTGGAGCTGAAACAAGATATTGCAATCCCGCATCCACTAACAGAAGCCGATGTCCAACAACTGCGCGCCATGCCCGCGGAGAAGCAATCCATGGACCGCACGCTGTCAGCTACGATGACCGCACAAGCCTCGGCCCTGGCCGCGTTGCCGGGCGAAAACGCCGTGCCCGGGTTGTGGAAGGGTTTCGGGGGCGTGCCGTATGGTTGCAATGGCCAAATCAATGCAATCGAGAAGGGCCCGGATGGCAAGGTCTATATGGCTGGTCGCTTTTCGGCCTGCAACGATGTGATCGTCAATAACATAACGGCCTGGGATCCTGCAACCAACACATTTGAGGCACTCGGCTCGCCGGCAGGTGTGAACAACACGATTAACGATATCGAATTCGCGCCGAATGGCGATCTCATCGT
>JBLRWT010000203.1:0-4676 GCA_047921095.1 Wenzhouxiangella sp.
GCTCGGCATACCGTCGCAGCTGGCGCAGGAAATCCGGATTGGCCTTGTACACGATCCGCTCTTTCAAGCCTTCGTCCTTGCCGCTGAGCAAGGCTTCGGTCTGATCAAAAAAGCTCTGGAACTTGTACTGACTTTCCAGCAGGCTGTCAGCCACGTCTTCCATGCCGATCTCGCGCACTTCCTCCTCGCCCAGCTCGGGCAAGACATTGGCGATGTAGTCGGAAAAGACGCGGTTGGGCGAAATGATCAGAATGTCTTCCGAGCTCAAGCTGTCTCGAAACCGATACAGCAGAAAGGCGATGCGGTGCAGGGCAATGGAGGTCTTGCCGGAACCGGCCACGCCCTGAATTACCAGCACACGTGCTTCTTCGTCACGGATGATCGCGTTCTGGTCGCGCTGAATGGTGGCAACGATCTCGCGCATGTGCTCGTCCGATGCCTCACTCAGCGTTTCGAGCAGAACGTCATCGACCACGTTGACGGCCGAATCGATCATCAACTCGATCTCACGATAGCGAATCCGGAACTGACGTTTGAGCGTGATCTGGCCATCAACTGCCCCATTGGGCGCCTGGTAGCGCCCAGGGCCGGTTTCAAAATCGTAGAACAGGGTCGCCACCGGCGCGCGCCAGTCGTAGACCAGGGTGCGGCCGGCCTCGTCATCATGGAAATGATGGACCCCGATATAGAACGGCTGAGCCGTCGATTGGTCGATGGTGGCGAAGTCGAATCGACCAAACCAGGCTGATTTCCTCAGCTTCAGCAGGCGCTTGCGCTGATTGGCCAAAGCCTGACCCGATAGCTCCGACTGTTCGATCGACTGGCGGCTGGCAATTTTTTCGATGAAATCCATCTCACGCCGCTGCTCCCACATGTACGTCTTCTGGTCTTTGACGTCCTGCTCGTAATCGCGCATGCGGTTTTCGATACCGCGCAGAACACGGTCGAGGCGGCCGTGCAGGTGTTCCAGGCGCACTTCTTCTTCGCGCCGGGCCGGGTCGGTCGTTGAGGAATCCGAGCTCATGGGTGGTTGGTCATTCAGGCAGGCCGGCATTATCGGTGCCACGGCGTTCAGGGTCAAAGAATGGTGATGGCCTGTACCGGCTCAGGGTGCATTGTCCAATCTCACTCGCTCACTGTTACCAGCCAGCGGGTCAGCGCCTGTTGATCCGTCTCGGGCACGATCTTGATCGCCCGGCCGGCAAACTCGATCGTCACCCGGGCATCGATATCGGCCACGCTGAAAACATCGCCGCCAACGAAGGCATTGTCCGCCAGGCGGTTGTTGAGGTCGGTCAGGAAATGGCGGTAGCGCTCACCGCCGCGCTCGCCCAGTGCGGGGATCTGGGCCACCGGCCGCCGGCCCGGCAGGGCACGATCAACAAAGCCTGTCTGCGAATTGCGAAAAGCCTCCATGACGGCCAGCATGCCGTGGCTGTACACCCAGGTGGTCCACTGGTTGACCTCGGCTCGCTCACGCGCGTTGCGTCCGAACAGCGGCGGCTCCGGGTGCAACTCCTCCAGGTAGCGGCGAATGGCCGTGCTTTCCCAGATAAAGCCACCATCATCCAGTGCCAGTACCGGCACCGTGCAAGTCGGCGACATGGCGGCAAACTCTGGTTTCAGATGCTCGCCCGAGCGCAGGTCAACCTCGACCTGCTCCAGCTCGATGCCCTTTCGCTCCAGGTAGAGGCTCACCCGACGCGGACTGGGCGCCCAGGTGCTGGTATACAGTTTCATTCGACAATCCTTGTCTGGCTGGAGGTCAATATAGAGCTGATCAGTCTAGAGCAATTGCTGCGTTGCATCCTGATCGGCTCGCATATCTTCGATCGCCCGCCGCCCGGCCTGGTAGAGAATCCAGTCCGGCCGATCGCGCCTACCGTTCCGTCAGATCCTCGTCCATCAGATGCTCGATGTGCCGATACTGCTCCGGCCGAAGGGTAGTGCGAACGGTCTGCTGCCAGCGCGCCTCGGCGTCCTCGAGTTCCTGACTGATCAGGCCGGCTTGCTCTCGCAGTTCAGCCAGCCGATCAGCATCGCCTTCCGCCTGTTCCTGCAATACATGCTGCTGTTCCAATCGGGCGCGGCCTTCCACGCGGGCTTCGTTCAGTTGTCTGCGCGCCTCCAGCAATCGGGTACGCTGCTCGGGCTCTACTCCCAACGTCTCGGCCAACTCCTCGTCATCCCACCAGTGCACTTCGTCATCTTCGTCGATGCGCGGATCGCCGCGCTCCGCCGGTTCCGAAGGCGGCGCAAGCGGCGTATCAACGACAGGTTCGGGCCGTTCGTCAGCAACCCGGGTTTCAGTAGTTTCTGCCGGTTCCGGTGGGGCTGCCGTTTCCGTCTCCGGGCCGCAGCCGCTCAGAATAACCGTGACGGCAAACAAACTTGGCAAGATCAGTGACTGTCGCATAACGTCGTGTTGATTGATGGGTATCTTCCAGTTCCGACAGAATCGGACACCAAGTGTTCCGCTTTGATCGGCAGCCAGCAGACAATGGTGATTTCAGCGATGGCCGAAAAAGCAGCATCGCTTATTTGAAGAAATCGCCTAAATCAAACACAAACGACACATGCAAAAGCTCGGTATTGGCTTGAAGCTTTCGAAGCACTGACGCCACGGCGGTCAGGCTGGCGATGTACAGATTGCCGCCAGCGTCGTGGGTCGACTGGTCAATGCGTAATTCGCGCCTCAGCGCGTCGACGGCTGCGCAGAACGCGCCTCTTGCAGGCGTAGTTGCTCGAACTGACGCTCGCTTTCAGCCACGAGTCGACGGCCCTCACTGAGCTCAGCTTGCCCTTCCTCAACCTCATTGCGGCCTCGCTCCAGATCGCGTTCTGCTGCCTCGATGCGTCGCTCGCCACGATCGAGCTTGCGCTGACCTGAGGTTATCAGGCTTTGGCCGCGTTCCCAGTCTTCGGCCAACTGCGCACGGCGATCTGCCTCGACCTGAACTTCAGCTGCAGAGCCACGCATCTCGTCAGCAAGCGTAGGAGCCGTCTCGCGGCTGGCGCAGCCGGTCAGCTGGATCAGGATAGCGGCCAGTGCTAAAAGAATTGTTCCAGTCCGTCTGATCATGAAATACCTCCGAAGATGTTGAACTTGATGGGCACGTGAAGTCTGCACGTGCCCCACATAACCACTCAGTATAAAGAACGAGCGTTTGCTCGAAGTGAATGGTCAGTCTTTGACAGATTGCAGCCAAAGTCCACGGACCGGTCTCGCTGGGTCCTTTGGCCACTGGACGCCGAGCCGCCAATCAATCATCATCGGGAACCAGATAGAAACCGAAGCATTCACAGAGGGCCGTGAATCATGAGCACATCAGCACTGGTACTGACCTTATTCATCGGCTGGACACTGGCGCTGGTGATTGTCATGGAAGTGATCCGCAGTTATCTGACCTTGAGCGGTCAACGCAGCGTGGACGGATTCAGCCCGGACAACGCCGGTCTGTCGCCGTTCATGCAGCGCCTCGCTCGAGTCCATGCCAACTGCATCGAAGGTCTGCCAATTTTTGGTGGCCTGTTGATCGTCGCACTGATCACTGATCAGGCCGTCATCACCGATCCGCTGGCTCCCATTTTGATCATTGCTCGCCTGATCCAGTCGATGATCCATCTTGGCTCGATCAGCCCACTGGCCATCTACCTGCGCTTTACTGCATTCAGTGTCCAATTGATAATCGCGGCCTGGTGGGCTTTCGGGCTTTTGAGGGTGGCTTTTTAGTACAAGAAGGGGCCCGCATGATTTCTGATTCCTGAAGCTTTGCCTGGGCCAGGATGTTGCTGGAAACAAGAGGAGAGTGTCGATGATACGTTGGGGATGGGTATTGATAGTGGCCTTTTCGGTTGTAGGTTGCGAGGTGGTGGAAAGCCTCGATCCGCGACCTTCGCCGGACGCCATGGCGCATCTGGTCCTGATTGCCGATGTGCAGGTTGGCGCTATACGCCTGGCGCGTGCGGCTGGGGAGTCAACGACCGGTAACTTCAACGCCTTTGGCGAAATACAGGACCAGCGAGACCGGATAAATCGGGCCATGAGTCTGCTTCATGCCGGCGACCCCTCCACTGGATTAGCGCCGTTGCCGGCATCCATGCATCTCTGGCTGGACAACGTAGAGCATATCTGGCACAGGATAGACGAGTCGGCCCAGGAGCTGCTGGCGCTTGATGAACCGGTTCTCCACCTGGCCGAACAGATTGGCGAGTACTCCGCATTGGTACCTTGGCTACAGGCCGCAATCGACGGCGTGCTGCGCGAGTTGATTGCAAGCGGCGCCACAATCCACGAAGTCTATATGGTGAGCCGCCAGTTGGTATTGGCTGATCGCATGTTGCGCCGGGCAGGTCAGATCATGTCTGGTGGCGTCGGTACGACTGTGGCGGCTGACGCACTTTCACGGGACTCAGCGATTTTCAGGCGTGTGTTGGAAGGGCTGGTGTCTGGTGATGAGCAATTGCAGATGACGGCCATTGACAATGAGGACGCGCTGAGCGAACTGCAAGAGGTCATCACTCTTTACGCGAAAATAGGAGACGGTATCGATGCCGTGCTGGGCGCATTCCCGGAGTTGGTGTCTGCCCGCGAAGCGGCTGACTCAATCTGGCTCGATAGCGAACTCCTGGCCGACCAGGCTGCACATCTGGCCGGCGCATACACCGACTCGAAC
>JBLRWT010000204.1:0-4675 GCA_047921095.1 Wenzhouxiangella sp.
GTCAATGACGCCACCTGGCACCGGGTTCGTGTCGGGCCTTTCCAGAGCGCTCGCGATGCCGATGGCGCTCGGCGCCGGTTGCAGGAAAATGGCTACGAAGCGATGGTCTTGAGCGGCGGCTGAAGCTGAGGGCAAAATCATCTGAGCGAGACCCCGGAGGCTCCTGGGGGATCGATTCCTGATAAAGTTGGCTAATGAACAGCAAGAACAACGCTAAGGGCAGGGCGGCACTGGTTTTGCCTGGTGGTGGGGCGCGTGGTGCCTACCAGGTTGGCGTACTCAAGGCCATCAGCGAGATTTTGCCCAATTCATCGCCTTTTCCGATTATCACCGGCATCTCCGCCGGCGCGATCAACGCCGGTGTCATGGCCAGCCACGCCGGAAATTTCGCTCACGGGGTCGGACGGCTGGAGCATTTCTGGGGCAATTTGCGCTGCCACCATGTTTACCGCACTGGCTGGTTGCATAACCTCACTTGCGGAATGCACTGGCTGGCCGCCATGTCGCTTGGCGGTCTGGGTGTGCGCAACCCTCGGTCACTCTTCGACACCACGCCGCTGGCCAGGTTGCTGAAGGCTGAATTGAAGACCGAGGGAATTCAGCAGGCGATTACGGATGGCCACCTGGAAGCGCTGACGATTACCGCATCGGGTTATTCGACCAACCGGGCGATGACGTTTTTCCAGTCGCAGGCCAATGTGGCTGGTTGGCAGGCGCCCCGGCGGATCGGACGCCCGACGCAAATCGACTATCGACACCTGATGGCCAGCGCCGCACTGCCGCTGCTGTTTCCGGCCCAGCGAATCGGGCATGAGTACTACGGTGATGGCGGCATGCGCCAGACCGCACCGCTGGGCCCGGCCTTGCGCATGGGCGCGGACCGCCTGCTGGTGATCGGAACCCGAGACGATCGTCCGGACCCGGAACCCGTCGAGGACGTCAGCTATCCTGGGCCTGGTGAAATCGGCGGCTACCTGCTGGATGTTATTTTCATGGATCACCTGACCAATGATCTGGCCAGCCTGCGGCGCGTCAATCAGACCCTTGAAGCCATGCCTGCCGATCGCCGACCGGAAGATTACAGGTTGGTCGACTCTCTGCTGATCTATCCATCCGAGGATCTGCGGCTTGTCGCCGACCGTCACATCCACCGCATTCCGGGCAGTGTCAAGGCCCTGCTGCGCGGTGCAGGCGCCTGGGGGTCAGGCCGGATGGCCGGTTTTATGTTGTTTGAAGGCGAGTTTTGTCGTGAACTGATCGAGCTGGGCTACACCGATGGCCTGGCCGCAGAGGATGATGTGCGAGCGTTGATGGGGTAGCAAGGCAGGGTTCAGGAAAAAGAATTCACCACAGAGGACACAGAGGTCACAGAGAACAAATCAAAGGTTTTCTCTTTTTCCTTCTTTTTTCTCTGTGTTCTCTGTGTTCTCTGTGGTTCAATCTTTTCTACGAAGCTCGCAGTGCTTCAATTGCCAGCTTCGAAGCGGTCGCGGAAGATGACGCCGGTTTCGCCCTGGAACATCCAGACTTCGCCGCTGCGTTGCATGACGTAGACGTTTCCGTCCCTGTCTTCACCGAAGCTTGAGATGCCGGAGCCAACCACGCCTGCGGTATTGCTGCCGATGATCTGGTCAGGGACGAAGTCCCAGCCACCCTCATCGCTGGCGACAAACAGCTGCCGCGTGCAGAAATCGGCGAACAGGTAGAGACCCTGCAACGAATCGACCGGGCCGCGATAGCGGTAGCCGCCTGTGATGGCACACTCGCTGGTCCCGGAAATGCTGTACTCGAGCACCGGCAGCGTACTGCCGGTCAGGTTGCACGGCGTCGAAGTACCGGTCAGGTAGCTGGCCTCACAGATCCGCCAGCCGTAGTTGCGGCCGCCGTCGTCGCTGGCCGGTTCGAAATTGACTTCCTCCCAGTGCTGCGCACCGACATCTGCTATCCACAGATCGCCGGTTGCCTGATCGAAGCTGAACCGCCAGGGGTTGCGCAGTCCGTAGCTCCAGATTTCGCCGCAGGCCGACGCATCGCCGATAAAGGGATTGTCGTTGGGGATCCCATAGTTGGCCGAGCCATCGCCGGCCGCCCCGCACAAGTTGTTGCTGCCGGCTGGTGTGGTGTTGTCGACATCCAGCCTGAGCATCTTGCCAAGCAACGCGGCGCTGTCCGGGGGCGTGTCCGGGCAACTGGCTGGCCCTGTTTCCAGGTCATCCGGGTGCAGGGTTTGAGCCCGGTTACAGAGGTCGCCGCCGCCACCACCGTCGCCCATGCCGATATACAGGAAGCCGTCCGGTCCGAACTTGATGTTGCCACCATTGTGATTGGCATAATCCTGGTGGATGCGGATGATGATCCTGTCCGGTTCCGGATTGGCGACATTGGGGTTGGCGGCCGACACGCTGAATTCGGCCACGATCGTGTCGCCGGAACCTGCGGCGGTATAGTTCAAATAGAACAGGCCGTTGGTGGCGAAGTCGGGGTGAAACGCCAGACCCAGCAAGCCTTGTTCCGTGCCGCTGGTGGTGATGAGGCTACCGATGTTGACAAACGGCGTCGCGGCAATGTTGCCGTCTTCGACGACGTCAACCTTGCCCGACTGGCGCACGGCAAAAAAACGATTCGTCCCGTCAGGCGCCTGCACGTAGTCCAGGATCTGAGGGAAGGTATTGGTCGGGTGAACGTTGACGATCTCGACGTCATCGGGCAATGCGCCCCAGACGCTGCTGCTGAGCAGGAGCAGAATGGCAAACGGGAGGATCGGAAAGAATGGTCGTTTTTGCATGATCAAGCCGCTCCTAATCAATTGCAGTGAAATTAATCGGGATGTGGCCCCTTGGTGGGCGTAAGTAGATCCGAGCGATGAAAAATCATCGTTGTATGAGTTTCAGTCGTTGGCATATCATCGCCGTCGGCCATCGCCGGGACTGTGCCTTACCGCACATTATCATGCGGTTGGGTCGCTGAGATAGCAGGGACGCAGTTACACTAAGCGGAAAATAATCAAGGGAGCAGATCATGATCGAAGCGATTACCAATGCCAACAGCTGGTTGAACAGCATTGTCTGGGGCCCTCCGTTCATGATCTTGCTCGTCGGAACAGGGGTTTATCTGACGTTCCGGTTGGGCTTTTTCCAGTTTCGTTACCTCGGCCATGCCTGGAAACACAGTTTCGGCCAATTGTTCAAAAAAGGGGTCGCCATTGAGCCGGGAGCAATCACGCCGTTCCAGGCGGTGACCTCGGCCATGGCAGCGACCATCGGTGTGGGCAATATCGCCGGCGTGGCCACGGCGATTGCGCTTGGTGGGCCGGGCGCGATTTTCTGGATGTGGATGGTTGCCCTGGTCGGCATGGCGACCAAGATGGCCGAGGCCACCCTGGGGGTGAAATACCGCCATGTCGATCCAGATGGTCACGTTTCCGGCGGCGTTTTCTATTACATCGAGAAAGGGCTGGGGCCGCAGTGGAAATGGTTGGCGGTTATTTACGCCTTCCTGGCTGGCCTGGCCGCTTTCGGAATCGGCAATATGGTCCAGTCCAATACCATGGCCCAGGCGCTGTCGACCGGTTTCGGTTTGCCGCACTGGGTGACCGGTTTTGCTCTGGTGATCCTGGTCGGCATGGTGACCCTGGGTGGCATCAGCCGCATTGCAGTCACGGCGGAAAAAATCGTGCCGATCATGGCCGTGGCCTACCTGGTTGGCGCACTCGGTATTCTGGCCGTGCACGTGACCGAGATTCCGGCCGCCCTGTGGCTGATTGTCAGCAGCGCCTTCGAGCCAGCGCCGGCGATCGGTGGCTTTGCCGGCGCCAGCGTCGCGATGGCGGTTCGTTATGGCATTGCGCGCGGCATCTTCTCCAATGAAGCAGGCCTGGGCTCGGCCTCAATTGTTCATGCCCAGGCGCGCAACCAGCCATTCAAGCAGGGCTTCTGGGGTGTGTGGGAAGTATTCATCGACACCCTGGTGGTGTGCACCATGACCGCGCTGGTGATCCTGGTCACCGGCGTCATCGACACCGGCCAGACCGGCGCCGACCTGACCACCGCCGCATTCTCGATTGGCTTGCCTGGCCCAGGCGGCTACGTGATCATCGTTGCTATCGCGTTTTTCGCCTACACCACCATGCTGACCTGGAACTTCTACGGCGAAAAGAGCTGGGAATACCTGTTCGGGAGGAAGGTGGTCCTGCCCTATCGGCTGGTCTTCCTGCTGTTCGTGTTCTTCGGCGCCGTCGGCGCCCTCGAACTGGTGTGGGACATCGCCGATACCTTCAACGGCCTGATGGCCGCGCCCAACCTGATTGCCCTGGTGTTGCTGGGCGGGGTGATGGCGAAGGAGAAGCTGGATTATTTCAATCAACTGCGCGACAAGGCCCGGAACGACAGCCAAGGCAAGGAGTAATTGCCGGAAAACCCTGGGAACCACCGAACACACCGAAGACACCGAAATCAATAATCAAAATTCGGTGTTTTCGGTGCTTTCGGTGGTTCCAAAATACTTCTGGAAGGGATTGGCGGTGAGTTTCAGTCGCGCTTGAGGCGGATCAGGGCCGAGATGTCGCGGCCCTGTTCGCCCGACTCGATCAAGCGGGCGTAGTCTTCGATTGCCTGCTCCACGATGGCGGACTCGAAGCCCAGTTCCTCGCACAGCCCGCGGCAGATCTTGAGGTCCT
>JBLRWT010000205.1:0-4673 GCA_047921095.1 Wenzhouxiangella sp.
GCGTGCCAGCACGCTGATCACCTCGGTGAAGGACTGGGTCAACAAGATGGTGGCGCGCTAAGCGCGCCCGATCGGGGAGAGAAAACCATGCATCCGGCGTTTTCCGTCATTCTGTTTACTGTCATCTCCGGTGCGGGCTACGGCCTGTTCCTGCTGCTGGTGGCCTTCCATCTCGCGGGCATCGGCCCGGCCATGAGCCATGGCGAACTGATCGCGCACGGGGTTGCGGCCCTGGGCATGATCACCGTCGGGCTCATGCTGTCCACCGGCCACCTGGCGAACAAGAAGAACGCCTGGCGTTCCTTCATGCGCTTCAAGACCTCCTGGCTCTCGCGCGAGGCGGTGTTTGCCGTGCTGTTCTACCCGTTCGCCGCGATCTATGGCCTCGGCGTGCTGCTGCAGGGCTACGAAGTCGGTCCGTTGGCCGCAGTGGCTGGCGCCATCGCCGCCGTGCTGGCGGTGGTCACGCTGTTCTCCACCGGGATGATCTACGGCTGCCTGAAGACCATCCGTCAGTGGAACACCGCGCTGACCCCGGCCAACTACATCCTTCTGGGTGTGGCCACCGGTGCCGTCGCCTTCGCCGCCATTGCCAGTGTGTTCGGCAACGCCACGGCGATGCATGCGGGCGTGGCCATCGTGCTGCTGCTGATCGCCGGCGTCCTCAAGGGGATCTACTACTTCTGGATCTCCCGTGTGACCGGCCCGACCATCAATACCGCCACCACCTTCAACCGGGCGACCGTGCGGTTGCTGGATACCGGGCATACCGCCGGTACCTTCCTGACCGACGAGTTTGGCTACGATGCAGGCAAGAACACCACCGACACCCTGAAGATGGGCGTGTTTCTGCTCGCGTTCGGTACCCCGATCCTGGTGTTCGCCGCGATCCTGTCCGGGGTGCCGGCCGTTGTGGCCTGGCTCGGCCTGGTTGCGGCCCTGGTGGGTGTGGTCATGGAGCGCTGGCTGTTCTTCGCCGAGGCCCGGCACGTCGTGCGCTTGTACCACGGGGATCAGCATACCTGAGCCCCGGAGGCTGAAGCGGCCCATCGAACGCCCGCCTTGCGCGGGCGTTTTCACGGGCGGCCATCGTGGCCGCTGGCTGCCGGGCGCGGATGTCTTACTCGTGCTGCTTGTCCTGGCGCATGCCGTGGATGACGTAATAGGCCACGTAGCCAAAGAACGCCACGATCCCCAGCAGGGTGATGATGGTCAGAATGCCGATGGGCGACTGGAACATGATTTCGGTCAGCATGAGGGTTCTCCTGTGGTGTCGTTGCACCTGTGAAGCTAGCGCTGCCTCGGGCGGTCGAATTTGATCCAGATCAAGGCACTAGCCGATCGTTCCGGCAACCCTGTGCATCCGGTTTCGTAATGCATCTGCGCACATTCGCTGCCAGTCGGCCTATCATTACAGTGAGCCGATGCTATGGGTGGCGCGCAATCGCCGGCGCGCTGCTGCGACGAGGTCCCCTTGAAACACTGGTACACCATTCAATGCAAACCCCGGGAAGAAGCCCGCGCCGAGGCGAATCTTGACCGCCAGGGGTATCGTACGTTCCGGCCGCTGATCCGCCGGCCCATTCGCCGCGGGGGGCGTCACACCGCCGTCACCGAGTCCCTGTTTCCGCGCTACCTCTTCGCGCAGCTTTGCGACGTCGCAGAAAACTGGGCGCCCATTCGCTCCACGCGCGGCGTGCTGGGTTTGGTGCGCTTTGGCTCCAGCCCGGTGCCGGTTCCCGAGCCGGTCATCGAGGGGATCCGCCTGCGCCTGGACCCTGAGAGCGGCTGTCTCGACCTTGCCCGTGACAGTGACTTTGCCCCGCGGCAGCCGGTTACCATCACGGATGGGCCGTTCCAGGGGCGCGAGGCCTTGTTTCTTGCCCGTACCGGAGAAGAGCGCGTGATCGTTCTCATGCAGATCATGAGCCAGTGTCAGCAGGTCGAGTTGCCGGCTGCGGCCGTGGGGCCTGTTGTCTGATGGGGCAGTGCGAGGGCGAGGCTGTCGTCTGCTCTGCGCAGAGACCGGGTATTGTCCAGGTGGGCGGATCGGTTGTCCCGTTCAGCGGGCCTCGATTCGAGAGAGGGCGTTCGCCCCCTGGCTCCACCTGCATAACGAAGAAGGGCCCATACAATGGGCCCTTCTTCGTCGTTATTTTGGCGCGCCCGGCAGGATTCGAACCTGCGACCCCTGCCTTCGGAGGGCAGTACTCTATCCAGCTGAGCTACGGGCGCGTGGGGCGTAATTATAGCAGAATGGGACTAGTTTGCCTGCACTGATAAAATACGTTAACTAGCTGAATTTACAGCATTTCATTCAAAAACCCTTACCCTGAATGATGCGCTCTTGTTTCAGAGCGACTTGATTGGCCTTGACCCGTCGTCAGAGCCCTACCGCAACGCGGACCATCCCGGCTATCCAGATGACGCGCCGCCGGTGTTCTTCGGACATTATTGGAACCGCGGCGAACCCAGGCCCGAGCGGCATAACGCTGTCTGCCTCGATTACAGGTACCTGACGCCTTGCTTTGCCTTTCTGGTAGAGTATCTGCGTGAAAGAATTGCTTGATGAAATCTCCCAATCGGTTACCAGGCTTTATCACGAAGCACTCGATCCGGTGGAGCGAAAGTTCGCATTTGAGCAACGCCCCTCGGATGGCGAGATCGCGGGCGGGCCTCTGGTTCTGATCGTCGGAAATCATTCCTCCGGCAAATCGACGTTTCTCAATCACCTCCTGGGTGAGGCGATTCAACGGACCGGGATGGCGCCGACGGACGATAGTTTCACCATCCTCCGGTACGGCGAGAAGAAGGAGGATCGGGACGGAAACGCCATCGTGACCAACCCCGAGCTCTCGTTTTCTTCACTCAAACAGTTCGGCCCGGATTTCCTCTCCCATTTTCGCATGCGGCTTTTGCCCATGCCGATCCTGAAAGACGTGACCCTGGTGGATACGCCGGGGATGATCGACGCCGCCGATCCGAACGCCGGGCGGGGGTACGATTTCGAAGCGGCGGTCCGCTGGTTTGCCCATCGGGCAGATGTCGTCCTGATTTTCTTCGATCCGGACCGGCCGGGGACGACGGCCGAGTCCCTCACCGTCTTGACCCGTTCCCTGAGAGGAATGGACCACAAGTTGATGGTGGTGATGAACAAAATGGACCAGTTCCGCAGCATGCGCGACTTTGCCCGCTGTTACGGCACGCTCTGCTGGAACCTCGGCAAGGTGATCCGGAAAAAAGACATCCCACAGATTTATACCACCTACGTCCCGGTCGAGGGCGCCGCGGAAGCGGTGCTTCCGCTGGACGATTTTGCCGTCGCTCGCGAGGAGTTGATTGATGAGATTCGCCGGGCGCCCATCCGCAGGGTCAATAATATGATCACCGACGCGGCGCGCCACTGCGAACATTTGCGAATGCACGCCCGCATCGTGGATCGCGCCGTCGACCGCCTGAAAGGAGCCCGCGCCCGGTGGAGGGCCGTGTCCACCCTGCTTGTGATCGCCGCGGCGGCCAGCGCCTACTTTTTCTTCCAGGAGGAAAACTGGATGGGCGCGACGATCAGCGCCGTCGCCGCCATTGCCGTCGCGGTTGGCGGATACTTCGGCGTTCGGGAAATGCAAAAACGCAAAGAGAAGGAAATCATTGACAACCTCGACGACATTTTTGAGGATCTCTACCAGCGCGAACTGGTTGTTGAAAATCGCCCGGAAGACCTTTTGCGCCTGTGGGAGGAAGTCAAGGACGTGACGGTGCGAACCCTTCAGACCCTTGGGCTGAAAGCGATGCCCCGGCTGAAGAATCGGGAGCTCAAACGCCTGAATAACGCCCTGCAAAAAGACATCCCGGAACTCCGGTCCCGCCTCCATCGAGTCCTCGAAACCCAAGGGGAGGCCCCGCTCAAAGCCGGCGTGGAGGTACCTTCCGTACAAAGATGAAACCAGAGAGGCATGGCCCTGGCGCGCCCTGAACCTGGCGTAACCATTGTTGCGGCAGGTTCCTGACAAAACCATCCTGCCTCCCGGAAGCGCAAGAATCCGGAAGAAATCAGGGGTTGCAGCATGCAGAATGGATTGGCCTTTTCATCGCAGCCGCAGTCATGTTGAAACTCTCCCGGCCAACGAAACACGAATGTCTTGCAGAGTGTGGCCATACAGTCGCCGACACGGCGATGTTCTTGCCGACATGCAGCCCTGTTCAATCGATCCGATTCGTGCCGTGAACTCCCGCAAGCTGACAATTGACTGGCCCGGCACCTTGCTGCAGGCCTGTCGCAGCATCGAGGCTGCCAATGGCGCACTGTCGCTCTCTGCGCTTGCGAAAGCCCACGGCGTCAGCGCCTCCGAGCTTCAGCGCCAATTCACACGCCGCCTGGGTATCAGTCCGAAAGGCTATGCGCAGGCGCTCAAGTTGCATCGGCTCGCCCGCAGTCTGGCGCAGAGCGACAACGCCCTGGATGCCGTTTACGATGCCGGCTTCAATTCGGTTTCAACCGCCTACAGCAGTGCTTCGAAGCAGTTGGGTTCCTCCCCGGCGCGCTTGCGCACCGACATTTCGATCGGCTGGTGGCTGGGGATGTCGGATCTCGGCTGGATGGTGATGGCTGCAACCGACAAAGGCATCTGCTGGCTGGCGTTTGGCGACGAACCGGACGCGATGCTGGAAGAACT
>JBLRWT010000206.1:0-4652 GCA_047921095.1 Wenzhouxiangella sp.
ATTGGCAATCTGGCCTGTCAGATGCTGGTCAAAACCCGGTATTTTATCACCGCACGGTTCTTTGATGCCGCCAAACTGGCCAAACTCGATGGCAGCTGGCCCAAATTGCTTGGCCAGCTTCAAAAAACCGATCTGCTCATTCTTGATGATTTTGGCCTGCATACCATTGATCACAAAGACCGGCAATTCCTGCTCGATGTCATTGAACAGCGCCACCAGCTAGCCTCTACCATCATGTGTTCGCAGATACCCGTGAGTGAATGGCATACCCTTATCGGTGAAGGCACCATTGCCGATGCGATTTTGGATCGCCTGGTTTACTCCTCACACAGGGTGGAATTAAAAGGAGACTCACTACGAAAAAAACAAAACTTGATACAATAACCTTTAACCCGTAAAATCGCCCATGGAAAGTGGCACTATATGGCCCGAAATGACTGGCACTATATCACCGAAATAGCCAATTGCAAGATATGGACCACCTGTTTTTCAAATTTTAAGGGGGCTTTCTGGGTCTTATAACGTAGCTTTAATGAAGGCAGAGCCAAGGAAAGACGTTAATAAAGTATTCATATTTCATTTATTGAGTAATTCAAAAATTAACCAAGCCGTGGTTTCGCAGTCTGTAAGAACGGCTGGTCAAACTGGTGTAAACCTTGATTTTCTTAATAATTTTGATGCTTATTTACCGCCTTTTCATTTACAAAACAAATTCGAGCTTATTGATAAATCCATCGAAACCCAAAAATCCCTCCACCAACAGCATCTGACCGAACTGGACAACCTGTTCGCATCCCTGCAATCGCGCGCGTTTAACGGAACGTTATGACATGAGCAACTTCGCCTTCCTGCCCGGTATCTTTAGCGACATCCGAGCGTCTGCCACCAGGGCGGAAGGCTACTGCCATGCCGATCCCCGTACCGCCTGCTTCCACGCCCGCCACACCCTCGAGCTGCTTGTCCACTGGCTCTACCGCCACGATCCCGCCCTCTCCATGCCCTACGACGAGAAACTGGGCGCGCTGATCCACGATCCCGGTTTCCAGAACCTGCTGCCGGAGGCCGTCTTCCAGAAGACAAAGCTGATCCTGCGCATCGGCAATCTGGCCGTCCACGATCGCCGCCCGGTCCACCAGCGGGATGCCTTCCAGGTTGTGCGCGAATTGTTCCATGTGTGCTACTGGCTGGTGCGCACCTACACGCCGGATGCGGCCCCGGAGCCCGTCCGGTGGTCCGAGGAGCTGGTCCCCGAGCCCATCGACCCGGAATCGGTCGTGCCCCGCGAGAAGCTGGAGGAGCTGGAGCGCCGGCTCTCCGAACAGAACGAGGCCGAACTGCGCCGTCAGAAGGAGCGCGACGAGCTGGACGCCGAGGTGCAGCGCCTCCGCAAGCAGGTGGCCGAAATCCGCGAACAGCGCGAGCAGGTGCCCGACACCCACGACTACACCGAGGCCGACACCCGCCGCCTGATCATCGACGTGGACCTGCGCAGCGCCGGATGGCGGCTCGACCAGCCGCGCGACCGCGAGTACGAGGTGACCGGCATGCCCAACGAGAAGCGCATCGGCTATGTCGATTATGTGCTCTGGGGCGACGACGGCAAGCCGCTGGGCCTGGTCGAGGCCAAGAAAACCACGGTGGATGCGGCCGTCGGCAAGCAGCAGGCCAAACTCTACGCCGACTGCCTGGAGCGCATGCACGGACAGCGTCCCGTCATCTTCTTCTCCAACGGCTACGACACCTGGCTGTGGGACGACACCCACTATCCACCCAGAAAAGTCGAGGGCTTTTACAAAAAGGACGAACTGTCGCGGCTGATCCTGCGCCGCACGCAGCGCCGGAAGCTGGATGTGCGGGAGGTGAAGGATGCCATCGTCGAGCGTTACTACCAGAAACGCGCCATCGGCAGCATCTTCCAGCAGTTTTCGCAATCGCGCCGCAAGGCCCTGCTGGTGATGGCTACCGGCACGGGGAAAACCCGCACGGCCATCGCCCTGGTTGATGTGCTGCAGCGCGCCGGATGGGCGAAGCGGGTGCTGTTCCTGGCCGACCGTGTGTCGCTGGTGCGGCAGGCCGTGGGCGCCTTCAAGGCACACCTGCCCGAGTCGAGCCCGGTGAACCTGGTCACTGAAAAGGACACCGAGGGACGCGTGTTCGTGAGCACCTATCCTACCATGATGAACCTGATCAACCAGACCGACGACAGCCAGGCGCGTTTCGGCGTGGGGCACTTCGACCTGGTCATCATCGACGAGGCCCACCGGTCGGTCTACCAGAAGTACGGGGCCATTTTCCGGTATTTCGACGCGTTGCTGGTCGGGCTCACGGCCACGCCACGCGAGGAAGTGGACCGCAACACCTACGACCTGTTCGACCTGGAGCCGGGCGTGCCGACCGACGCCTACGAACTGGACACCGCGGTGCGGGATGGCTATCTGGTGCCGCCGAAAGTGCAGCAGGTGGACCTGAAATTCCCGCGCGAGGGCATCGACTACGATTCGCTGAGCGACGAGGAGAAGGAGCAGTGGGAGAGCCTGGACTGGGGCGATGATGCCGATGAGCGCGGGCTACCCGACAAGGTAAACGCGGCCGCCATCAACAGCTGGCTGTTCAACCGTGATACCGTCGACAAGGTGCTGCAGCACGTGATGGAGCACGGACACAAGGTGGACGGCGGCGACCGTCTGGCCAAGACCATCTTCTTCGCCCGGAACCACGAACATGCGGTGTTCATCGAGGAGCGGTTCAACCACCACTATCCGCATTACGCCGGACAGTTCGCCCGCGTGGTGGACCATTACGCCACCTATGCTCAGAGCCTGATCGACGATTTTTCGCGGCCGGGGAAGATGCCGCACATCGCCATTTCGGTGGATATGCTCGATACGGGCATCGACATTCCTGAGGTGGCTAATCTCGTATTCTTCAAGCCGGTGTACTCCAAAATCAAATTCTGGCAGATGATCGGGCGCGGCACACGGTTGTGCCCGGATCTGTTCGGTCCCGGCGAGGACAAGGAGGATTTCCGCGTGTTCGATTTCTGCTTCAACTTCGATTTCTTCCGGGAGAATCCCGACGGCATCGAGGCTTCGGAGGCGGTGCCACTGGGCACGCGGCTGTTCCGCAATCGTGTACAGCTTCTTCAGCAACTGAACGTGAACCGGGAGGCGGCTGAGAGTACTTTCGGCAATCCAGGTCCTGAGACTGAACCGGAAACCGAGCATTATCCGGCGAATAATCATGAGGATGAGCAGGCGCAGGACGATGCACAGCAGCAATTCGGGTACCTGGCCGCATCACCGGGCCTTGCGGAGTCGCTGGTCGGCCTGCTGCACGGGGAGGTGGCGGCCATGAACCCGGACAATTTCCTGGTGCGGATGCACCGCGAGACGGTGGGCAGGTTCCGGTCGCCGGAGGCCTGGCAGAAACTCGGCGACGACGATTACCGGAAACTGCAGAACGAGGTGGCCGGCCTGCCAAGCGAGTCGCCTCCCGAAGAGATCGAAACCCGCATGTTCGACCTGATGGCTGTAAACATGCAGCTGGCCAAACTCCGCGACGACGCAAAACGCTTCGAGGGCCTGCGGAACAAGGTGGCGGAGATCGCATCCATGCTTGAGGAGAAGTCGGCCATACCCGCAGTGAAGGAGCAGCTCGGATACCTCGTGCGCCTGCAGGAGCCCGAATTCTGGGAGGGCATTACCCTCGACATGATCGAGGCGATGCGGCTGAAGATCCGGCACCTGGCCCCGCTCATCGACAAGCGCAAGCGCAAGATCGTGTACACCGACTTTGTGGACGAGGTGACGGGCATTCGCAACGACGACCTCTTCGAAATGCCGCGGATGACCGGCGCCCAGTACGAAAAAAAGGTTCGCGAGTACCTGAACAGGCACAAGAGCGACATCGTGATCCAGCGGCTGCGCACCAATCAACCGCTCACGGCAACCGATCTGCAACACCTCGAGAACCGGCTCAGCGCCATCGGCGAGGACGATGGTCCGACGCTGCTGTCGGGTCTGCTCGAACGCACGGGATCTCCCTCACTGGCCTGGTTCGTGCGCCGGCTCGTGGGCATGGACCGCGCCACCGCCCAGCAGGCCTTCTCGGAGTACCTGAACGACCGGAGCCTGACGGCGAAGCAGATCCGCTTCATCGAACTGGTGATCGACCAGCTCACCTCCCGCGGGGTGATGGAGGCATCGGCCCTCTACGAGCCGCCCTTCAGCAATGTGGATGCACGCGGGCCGGAGGCGCTGTTCGCGGGTCACGAAAACGTGATCGACGGCATCTTCCGCCGCCTCGGCGATGTGAAGGCAAACCTGGGGGATGTGGCGGGGTAAGTTGAAAATTAGATAGAATGATATTTTTTTCGTCAATCCGTGTAATTCAACCATTCATAAGGCAGTGCCGTCTGTTTAAGTGGTATTTGGCAATAATTAAATGATCCAACATTGAAATTAACCAATCCGGAATATCGCCTGCCGCATTACATGGCCCTCGAGCCTATTGATGAGTTTGGGACGGGAGCTAACAAGCCAATGCTAATGCGTTGTTTAGATAAACAATCGGGTGAACGTGTTGAGATGGTAGTGAAGTTAATGGACGGAGAGCGAATGAGTGACGGAAGAGCTCATGCCTGTGTGTTAATG
>JBLRWT010000207.1:0-4651 GCA_047921095.1 Wenzhouxiangella sp.
GACATGTCCGCCGACTGTTGACATGACGGCCTCGGCAATGGCCGTTGGTTCGATGCCGGCCATTTCCAGTTCCACGCCCACGTTGCGTGCCTCTCCCCGGTGATTTTTGGTCCATGGTGGCGTTTCGAAAGTCGGCATTTGATTAGCTTAACGGAACCTGATTACATATGTGACTCAGCCACAGGGCTCTGGATGGTCAGAGGCGAGGCGGAACGGTTGCCGAGGCGATCCCTGGCCCTGAAAGCATGGCTGAGGGTCTCATGCCTGATCAGAGAGCGGAGTGAAGGCGGGCGGTGCAGGCCATGACCGTGCTGCCGGATATGGCGCAAGGATTCGGGGAAAAACCCGGTCCTATATCAGGCGCTGGATGCTATCGTAAGGTCCGGAACATTTTCATGACATCAATCCGGGACAATGTTACCCATGTCGAATGCGAAAGAAATCATTGAAATAACACTGGATCCACTCAAGTTTCGAGACCCGGAGCGCACAGCACTGGGCGAGCGCCGCGCGCGGGTGCATTTGAACAAGCTGGAAACCTTGTGGATCAATACCGGCACCCTGTGCAACCTCACTTGTCGTAACTGTTACATCGAATCCTCGCCGAGCAACGATCGTCTGGTCTACATCACCCATGCCGAGCTGTGTGCTTACCTTGACGAGATCGAGCGCGACAAGCTCGGGACAAGGACGATTGCTTTTACCGGCGGTGAGCCGTTCATGAACCCCGCGCTGCCAGCCATGCTCGACGATGCGCTGGCGCGCGGTTTTCAGGCGCTGGTGCTGACCAACGCCATGAAGCCCATGATGAAAATCAGTGACGCTTTGCTTGATGTGCAAAAGCGGCTCGGCAAGCGCCTGACCGTCCGGGTATCTCTCGACCACTATTCGCGTGATCTGCATGAACTGGAGCGTGGGCCCAAGGCCTGGAAACCAGCAATTGAAGGGCTGCACTGGCTCAGCCGCAATGGTTTCAAAATCGACATCGCCGGCCGGCTGTTTTCAGGCGAGCCCGAAGCCCGCATGAGAGAGGGCTATGCACGATTGTTTGAACGCGAGAGCATCAATCTGAATGCGCACGACCCGGCGCATTTGGTCTTGTTTCCCGAGATGGACGAACGTGTCGATGTGCCCGAGATTACAGAGAGTTGCTGGAAAACCGTTGGCGTTTCTCCAGATGAGATGATGTGTGCCAGCTCGCGGATGGTCGTCAAGCGCAAGGGCGCCAAGCGACCGGTGATCGTGCCCTGCACCCTGCTGCCGTATGCGCCCGAGTTCGAACTGGGCCATACCCTTGCCGAAGCCTTCGGCGAGGTGCGTCTGAATCACCCCCACTGCGCCAAGTTCTGCGTACTGGGCGGCGCCAGCTGCGGCGGCTGATCCCTTTCACCTTTCACCTTTCACCTTTTTCCCGCCCCAAAAAAAACCCCGGCCAATAGCCGGGGTTTTTTCAAGCATTGAACAGCCAGACGGCCGGTCAGACAAACGGCATCACATCATGCCGCCCATTCCTCCCATACCGCCCATGCCACCCATGCCGCCCATGTCCGGGCCGCCGCCGCCTTCATCCTTCTTCGGCGACTCGGCAATGGCAGCCTCGGTGGTGATCATCAGGCCGGCAACAGATGCTGCGTTCTGCAGCGCAAGGCGGGTCACCTTGGTCGGGTCGAGGATACCGGCATCGATCATGTCGACATACTCGCCGGTGGCGGCGTTGAAGCCGAAATTGCCCTTGCCCTCAGAGACCTTGGCCAGAACAACCGAAGGTTCGCCGCCGGCATTGGAGACGATCTTGCGCAACGGCTCTTCCATGGCCCGCATGGCGATCTTGACGCCCACGGTCTGATCTTCGTTGTCGCCGGTCAGACTGCTGATCGCGTTCAGCGCACGAACCAGGGCGGTACCACCACCCGGGACGACGCCTTCTTCGACGGCGGCACGGGTCGCGTGCAGCGCATCTTCGACACGGGCCTTCTTTTCCTTCATTTCGACTTCGGTGGCAGCGCCAACCTTGATCACCGCAACGCCACCGGCAAGCTTGGCAACGCGTTCCTGCAGCTTTTCGCGATCGTAGTCGGAGCTGGCGTCGTCGCTCTGGGCGCGGATCTGGCCAACACGGCTTTCGATGGCCGCAGCATCACCGGCACCATCGATGATGGTGGTGTTTTCCTTGGTGATCTGGATCTTCTTGGCTGAACCCAGTGATTCGAGATCCGCCTTCTCCAGGCTCAGGCCGATGTCTTCGGAGATCACCTGACCGCCGGTCAGGATGGCCATGTCTTCCAGCATCGCCTTGCGGCGGTCACCGAAACCCGGGGCCTTGACGGCAGCAACCTTGACGATGCCGCGCAGGTTGTTGACCACCAGTGTGGCCAGCGCCTCGCCTTCGATGTCTTCGGCCACGATCAGCAGGCTGCGACCGGACTTGGCCACGCCTTCCAGGATCGGCAGCATTTCACGGACATTGGAGATCTTCTTGTCGTGAAGCAGGATGTACGGATTTTCCAGTTCGACCTGCATGGTCTGCTGGTCGGTCACGAAGTACGGTGACAGGTAGCCGCGGTCAAACTGCATGCCTTCGACGACATCGAGTTCGTTTTCCAGCGACTGGCCTTCTTCGACTGTGATGACGCCTTCCTTGCCGACCTTGCCCATGGCTTCGGCGATGATGGTGCCGATTTCCTCATCGGAGTTGGCCGAAATGGTGCCGACCTGGGCAATGGCCTTGTCGTCGGTACACGGCGTCGACAGCTTCTTCAGCTCGGCGGTGGCGGCCTTGACGGCCTTGTCCATGCCGCGCTTCAGGTCCATCGGGTTCATGCCGGCAGCCACGGCCTTCATGCCTTCACGCAGCATGGCGTGGGCGAGCACGGTAGCAGTGGTGGTGCCGTCGCCGGCGGCGTCGGAGGTCTGGGAAGCAACTTCCTTGACCATCTGCGCGCCCATGTTCTCGAACCGGTCTTCCAGTTCGATTTCCTTGGCGACAGAAACACCGTCCTTGGTGACGGTCGGGGCGCCGAAGCTCTTTTCGAGCACGACATTGCGGCCCTTGGGGCCGAGGGTGACACTGACCGCACGGGCCAGCGTTTCGACACCCTTGAGAATACGATTACGGGCGTCTTCGGAAAAACGGACTTCTTTGGCACTCATGTTGAAAATCCTTTAGTTCTAATGCGTCGTGTGGGATGACAGTTGCTGATCAGGACTCGATGACGGCCATGACGTCGTCTTCGCGCATGACCAGCAGTTCTTCGCCGTCCACCTTTACTTCGGTGCCGGAATATTTGCCGAACAGCACGGTATCCCCAACCTTCAGGTCAAGGGCGCGCTGCTCACCGTTTTCGAGAATCTTGCCGTTGCCGACCGCCAGAATTTCGCCGCGAATCGGCTTTTCGGTGGCACTGTCGGGAATGACGATGCCGCCTGGAGTGGTGCGCTCTTCTTCGACGCGTCGGACGATGACGCGATCATGCAAGGGACGCAATTTCATGGGTTGTTCTCCCTATTCAAGTTGGGGTAAAAGCCATTGTGCCGCCGGCATTGCCAATAGAAGCCAGCCGTCGGCGCCTGTCAGTTCAGGCGCAGCAGGGAGGTCTTCAAAACGCGCCCGTACTGTGCCGATACGCAGAGCCAAATGGAGCCCGGCTTCACGTATTTCAAGAGCGCAGTGACGTTTGTGACTGTTTGTGGGCAAAAAAAGCGGGATTGCCTGAAACAGACCGATTGCAGATGAAAGGCGGGAAGCGTGGTGGCGCACAAGTGGTTCGGCCGAATGCCGTCAGGAACGGGCAGATGCAATTCTGCATTAAGCTGTACGACAGGGGCTGCAGACAAGAATAACGCGCGGAAAACAGGCAAAATGTACGGCTCATGTGATGATCTGAGTGGTTTCCCGGTCTAGTCGCTACTGATTTCTGATACACAGGTGATTCAATGTCGATGGATGGTAGATTGCTCCTCGTGATGACAACGTGCGAGGACCGAGTACAGGGGGAACGACTGGCGCGCGAATTGGTCGAACAACGGCTGGGAGCCTGTGTGTCGATAGGTGCGCCGGTGATCAGCGCTTTCCCCTGGGAGGGGAAGATCGATATCGCCACCGAGGTGCCCCTGACGATCAAGACGACGGCTGAACGTCTGCCTGGACTCAAGCGGGCCTTTGCCGAGCATCACCCCTACGAGGTGCCGGAAATGCTCGTGGTGCCGGTGATTGATGGACTTGAGGCCTACTTTGCCTGGGCTGAAGACTGGATGAAAAATGAGAAATAACGTGACGACCAAGCGACTCGAGTCGAGCTTGATATTGCTCCTTTGTTTGTTTCTGCTGTCGACCGGCAGGCTGGCAGCCCAGATCAATCCGGGCGATCTGCTGCCGGTTGAGGAAGCCTTCGCCCTGACCGTCAGCGCCGAGACCGATCGGTTGCGTCTGGCGTGGGACATCGCCGATGGCTACTACCTTTACCGCCATGCATTTCGCTTCGACGCCGAGCACGATGGGCTTGTGCTGGGTGAACCGATCATTCCGACCGGCGAGCTGACAGTCGACGAATTCTTCGGTGAAACCGAAACCTACCGCGGCCGGGTGGAGGTTCTCCTGCCTGTCCTGGACATGCCTGCCAATGGGCGGGTCGAAGTCGCCGTGCGTTCCCAG
>JBLRWT010000208.1:0-4651 GCA_047921095.1 Wenzhouxiangella sp.
CCTGGATTGATTCGACATCCTGCACCGGGTGGAAATACGGCCATGCCGGCGGAACCCATCGAACAGTAACGTCAACACTGGACGGTACCGCACTGGATAGAATAGCAGTCTCGACAAAATGCAAATAAATGGGGCGCATCATTTGCCTGACAACCCGGTGCCACTGGTTCTGTTCAACGCGCCGTCGATATTCGTTAATCAGCACCCGCGCCGTGCGGTCAGACAACCTTGAGAAATCATTATTAACCAGTTCGTAAGGCACGCCAGCGCCGGCGGAAATGGCCCGGATTTGCACCTTTGAAAAAACTTCGTATTCGCTACCAAGCGACGGCAAGGGCGGGCTTTCAATGTCTTCGCCGGGTAACAACTGGTACGCGCTGCCGGGCTTGATGTCGGACGCTGACCGGCCTCCCAGCGCTTCCCCGGTAACCGGGTCAATGCCGGCGGATTCCGGTACCGGGCGCGTGATAACGAATGTCAGCGACGATGCCAGCTTTTGACGCTCAATGGTCGCCTCGTCAAAATCATTCATTTGCTGGATGCGCTGCAATGCAGTTGCCAGCGGGGGAAATCCGCGAAGCTGCCCAGGGCGCAACGGCTCGTAAAGATGGATAACAAATTCGGCCGGCACCCGAACCAACTCGGTTATACTGGTGGCGCCTGAATATCCATCCAGCGGGTGTTTGCGGTGGAAATAATAAGCGACTTTGCGCCCGATTTTATTAATCTCAACGCCCTGGATTATTTCGTTTCCATCCGCCAACTTTTGATCATGCATCGGCACCATGTCGGCTTCCAGTAATTCGAGCTGGAACGGCACGGCCAAGCCGTCTTCAATCCTGCGTGAACGGATCCGGATAAAACATTCCCCGGCTTCCTGCCACGCCCTAACAGCCGACTCTTGCAGCCCGTAAATGTCTCGGGTCCAATCGGTGTCGCACTCATCCTCAAATTGCAGCCACAGCGCCGCCAGTTTGGCGTCAGTGAAGCGCGGAACGATTCCGGTACCAATGATGTTGGTAACCTGCAAATCCACGATGCGCGCGGCAAACGGGGCGTTGCGCACGGCATCACGGACACGGGAGCGGGCAGTGTTTAGGTAGCTCAGATTGGCAAGGTTAGGCCCAGGGTTGCCATAGTCGCGAAACGCGCGGTTGCCGGATTTGCCGGCCTGCCAATTGCCCTGAATGGGTGCCGATTTCTCTTGAGTAAACGCCTTTTTGATTTTGTCGATAAAGCGCATATTAAAACCCTGAGTATTTCATCGGCCAAACACGAGTGATAGTTCCGGCGGCTGCCGCAAGCTCTTTTTCGATTTGCGATTTTGCCAGCAGCATGTCGGAGATGTCGCGGTACTCGATCTCTCGATCTGAGAATTTAACGCGCCTCTCTCCGCTTGCAATTGCTGAATTGATACGATCAAGATCGGCCTGTACGAAAGCCATAATTGCAACTCCAAAGGCCAGTAAGCTGATTCAATGGCCGTCATCCATAACGGCCATTTGGTCAGCCTGCTGTTACGTGCGCTTGGCGCGCTGCAACATCGCCGGGCGGGTGCAGATCGGAAGCGGATAGCTGTAGGCTTCGATGTCCACGAAGGCATTGCGGTCACGATCCGGGATTGTCAGCGCGTAAACATCCTGGCCGGGCAGGTTAATAGTATCGAAGAATTCTCCGGGCGCCTGGGCCATAATGAAAACAGACGGGGCGCCAACCGGGTAGAACTTCGCCAGGTTCGTATTGATTGTAACCGTGCTGCCGTCGTCGGTGCCACGATAGTTAACCCACCGAATGCCACCGTAATTAAATGACTCGTAAGCCATGCCGACATCATTACGCAGATCTGAGGCCTGTTGCGTATTCAGGTACGTGCCGCGCACTTCCGGGTGAGCTGTCAGGTCATCCCAAAACGCATCACCACACAGCGCTTCAACCATGGTTCGGCCTGGCACCCATCCGCCGGCAGAGGCTTTCATCATCTGCCGAATAACCTGGTTGCATTTTTTGCGGACAACACCCGATGCAGGGGACGCGTTATCGAGATCAAAATCAATCTCATCCGCTTGGCTAACGCCGAACTCAGTAAAAAAGTTGTAAAGCGTCGAACCGTCAGCATCGAGCAACACGCCCTGGACTGCGCCAAGCATCATGTTTTCCCAAGTCAGCTCGATGTCGCGCATAAGGCCGGCGGGTCCGTTGAGTCGCTGGGCAACTTCGGCCTGCACCTGCATCAGCTCGGTTTCAGAGCCGAATGCCCGAATATTTGCCAGCTCGCTGGCGGTAATCCGGTCGCCCTTCGCGATTCGCGGAGTACGGAAATCGCGAACCTTTCGCTTGCCTTCAGTCGCCTGACCAAGCGGCGCGCCGCGTTGCGTGGTGCCGATCAAAGACAGCACCCCGGACTTGCTTTCAACAGCGATAGTTTCAGTTCGCACCCGCTGCGTGGTGAACACCCCTCGAGTCCGCAAGTAGGACGGCTGAAATTCTTGTTCGTTGATCGCAGCAGTCAGCGAGATCATGCTGAATGCGTCCTGGTTGAAAATATCCAATGTAGCCATTTTTTGTTACCTCTTTATCGTACGATACCGGTGTGCGCGATTGTTATCGCACGATGATTCCGTGGGCGGCCAGTTGTTTAGCAGCCAAGGCTTTTTCGCCAGCGGATGCCCCCGTGAAATACGTCAGCTCGGCGCCGTTGACTTCAGTGTCCCGCGCGCTGATAACGCCCGCCTTGTCATCGGATGTTGCATCAACGTTGTCGAACAAGATGCCAGTAGCGACTTGTGCGCCGTTTGTTGCAGTGGGCACCCATGCGGTAATTTTTTGGCTGCCGACAGTTACCAGAATATTGAAGTAGTCGCCTACAGCGAAATCGGTAGAGCCGTCGGTCAGGGTGAAATTGACGTGGTCGCTTGCAAACGCCAGGGTTCCGCCAGCGCCACCGGTGATGGTTTTTGCGGTGCCTATAATCTCCCCGTTGGGCGCTATAACGCTGAACGTGCCCGCATTGGTATCGGTCGCAGTGCATAGCGCCTGGTAAGTGCCGTTTTCTGCGTATTTGCCCAGGGAGACGGCAGACATCAGGCCGTCGCCGGTACCGACAATCGCCGGAACTCCAGCAGCGGTAACCGCTATCGTGAATTTGTCAGCAACCGCGAAATCGGTGCCGCCGTCGGTAATCGTGAATTGAATCTGGTCGCTCACGTAAGCCGTCGATCCGCCTGATGCAACGGTAAGAGTCAGGCCGGGCAGCGCAACGCCATCCGGATCGACTACGCTAAACACGCCGCCGTTGGTAACCGCCGTGATGCATGTCACAACATAGTTGCCGGTCTTGACGGCCTTGTTGCCTCTCACCAGCGTCATGGTGCCGTTACCTGTGCCCACGACTGCCGGGTTAGACGCGGCAGCCTGCACCTTGCTGATGCGGCCTACAACGGCGCCAGCAACCAAGTTCTGCCCGGTAACCACAATTACGGATTCGCGCCCCTGGTGACCGTTCGGCTCTGAAACTAAATATTCGCCAGCGTGGCGGCCTTCAGTTAATGTTGTCATTTTTTACCCCTTCAGTTTTGAGAATGCGCCGCCCCAGGATTTTTTAATGTCCTGATCTGGCTCAGTAACAACCGCCACCGGCTGTATGGTTTTGTTAATTCGTAGCTGCTCATCGGCTGCCGCTTTTGCAGCGATAACGCGTTTGCCCGCTTCGGCAACCGTCACGCCTTCCCGGATCCAGTCAGCCGCCAAAGCGCCGAACCCGTTTTTCACGCAAAGCGCTGCAATGTCGGCGGGAGTGTTTTCGGGTGCGGGTGCGGGATCTGGTTCGGGTGTTGGTTCTGGTGCGGGCGCTGGATCTTGTTCCGGCTCGGGCGTCGGTGATTCGGGCTCATCCATGGCCTGGATCTTTGCCAGGATCTCATCGGGGACATTCAAGGCTTCGGCCATGGCTGCGGCTGCGGATTTCCGCAAGGGCTCCACGATGTCAGCAAAGCCAAGCTCTTTTGCCTCTTCGGCCAGGAGCCATGTGTCGCCATCGAGCAAGGCTTTGATTTCAGCTTCCGGCTTATCCGTTCGCGCCATGTAAGTAGCCATCAGCGCGGCCTCGAACTTTTCCAAGTCTGCGGCAACCTTGTGAAGCTCGGCGGCATTACCGATAGCGAACGTCCACGGGTTGTGAACCATCATCATTGCGTTTGCGGGCATGATGATAGTGTCCCCGGCCATTGCAATAATGGACGCGGAACTTGCTGCTACACCTTCAACGCGGACGGTTACAAGTGCTGGATGATTTCTCAGGTAGTTATAAATCGCCAAGCCGTGATCGACTTCGCCGCCGCGCGAATTAATGGAAACGTGGATTTCTTCGACTTCGCCAGCGGCTTCAACGTCGCGGATAAACTCGCGATCTGAAACGCCCCATTCCCCGATATAACCGCGAATTGAAACGTTAGCGACTTTGGAGCCGGCTTCGGCCTGTATTTTGTACCAGTGTTTGGGCATGTTATGATCTCCAGTTAAGGCCGATCATAACTTTAGTTTTTGCGGGGCGCCTGCGGTGATATTTTACTTAATCAGATAGCTCTACATAATAAAAGTAAGAATACAAAGATGAATTCCATCCGGGGGAGTATGACTTAGATACGCCTGTCAG
>JBLRWT010000209.1:0-4640 GCA_047921095.1 Wenzhouxiangella sp.
GCCCGGGCAATGGTGATGCCGCCGGCAAACAGGATCAGCACGCCCCAGGGGATACTGCCGGCAGTCTCCCAATCCAGCAGTCGTCCCGGTCGGTCTCGTTCCCCCGTGCCAACCATGCACAGAACGACCACCGCCAGCAAGGCGACCGAGGCATCGTTGGCGTAAGGGAGCCCCAGCCACTCTTGCCAGCCACCAAAGGGTGCGGTACGGGTCATCCACAACAGCGCTGTCATGCCAAAAATGATCAACACCCGGATCTCCGCGGTCCGCCATGGTCCCGGCGCCTCAAGCTGTGGCAGCGGCCCACGACCGACATTGCGTGTCAGCCACAGGAACATCAGCGGTAGAAACAGGACGACGACCGGGATACCCCAGCTCATCCAGAGCGGAAACGAGCTGACCGTCCCGAACTGATCCTCGGCGACTTGCATGTAGATCAGGTTGGGTGGTGTGCCAATGGGCGTGCCGGTGCCGCCGAGACTGGCCGCGTAGGCCATGCCCAGCAAAAGCGGAATCGTCAGCCGCCGAAAACGTTCGTCCTCGAGCACGGCCAGGGCCACCGGCAACAGCATCAGGGTGGTGGCCGTATTCGAAATCCACATCGACAGAATTGCCGCTGCCAGCATGAAGCCCAGCACCAGGCCGCGCTGACCGAGTCGGGCGCAGACATGAATCATGCCCAGCGCCAGGCGCCGGTGCGCGCCGCATTTGGCCAGTGCCCCGGACAGCATGAAACCGCCAAGCAACAGCAGGATCAGCGGGCTGCCATAGCTTTCGGCAACCTGGCCCGGTGTCAGCGCACCGGCCAGAGGTAGCAGCGCGATCGGCAACAACGAAGTCACCGGAATCGGTACCGGCTCGGTCAGCCACCAGACCGCGCACCAGGCTGTAACCGCAGCCGTAGCGGCCGCCCCTGTTGTCAGATCCGGGTAGGACTGACCCCAGAGGAAAACGGCCGCGGCGAGTGCCGGGCCAGAGACCAGGAAGACGAACGGCCAGATTGATCCGAATTTAGCAGACATTGTTGTGCGTCAAGGCGGGTGGTGCTTGCAATAATTAAGATTATGTTCATATCATACGGCCACGAAAGAGTATGGCGTCCACCATACTCACCGGTATCTAAACCACATGCACATGCTTCGGGGAGAAAATCAAATGAAGGTACGCCTGTCTCTGGCCCTTGTTGTTTCATTGCTATGGCTGGTTGGCTGTGGCGGTGGATCCAGTGTGGATCGCGCCGCGCCACAGGTGCCCGCCACCGACCCTGGTGGTCAACCCATTACCGGAGTGCTTACGGCAAATTTCGATCCGGCCGCCGGGGTACTGCCATTTCCGTCCAACCTGCTGCTGGCGGGCACAACCGACCTGACGCTGAATGTTCCAGCCCCCGACCCGACCGATTTTGGTGACCCGGCCGTGGCGCTCGGTACCCTGGACGGGTTCAGCACCACCGCGCCCTGGAGCTTCACGTTTTCGGACCGGGTGGATCCGGCCACCGTGGTCCCAGGCAGTTCGGTTCGCCTGTTCGAGGTTCAGTTCGTGTTCGGCACCGTCGCGGTCCAGGGTGTCAATCGCGAACTGGTTCCAGGCCAGGATTACGTGGCCGTGGCAACCCCGACCGACCCGGACGGCCGGACCGTCGCCATCGTCCCGCTGCGGCCGCTGGACCAGATGACCGGTTACATGGCCGTCGTCACCAACGGCATTCGCGACCTGCAGGGAAATCCCGCCACGCCGGCGCAAACCTATTTCCTCTCCCAGCGCACCCAGCCACTGGTAACGCCGGAGGGCACCAGTACCGACCCGCTGCTGGATGATGCCACCGCGCAAGCACTTGAGCCGCTGCGCCAGCTGACCAACGCGCAGGAAGCCGCTGCCGCCTCGGCCGGCGTCAATCGCGACAATATCGTTCTGTCATTTACCGCAACGACCCAGTCGATTACACCGGTGCTCAGTCTGGTGCGTTCGATCGCTCAGCCGACTTCGAGTCAGATCGCCCAGGCCTGCCTGGCGCCGGGCGTCTGTCTGACCACAGCCGATGTATTGCCACCGGGTGCTTCACCGGGCATCGCTGATCTCTATCTCGGCATCATGGAAGTGCCGTATTACCTGGGTGTGGCCGCGGGTCCGCAGGATTCTGCGCCACTGACCGACTTCTGGCGCGCTGCACCTGGTGCCTACATTCCGCCGTTCGACGGCCTCGGGCTGGATCCGACTTCGACCAATATCACGGTCGCCAACCCGTTCCCGGTTGAAACCGATCGTCAGAGGGTGCCGGTATTGATGACCGTTCCGAATGCCAATTCCGGCCAGGTCCGCCCGGCGTCCGGCTGGCCGGTGGTCATTTTCCAGCACGGCATCACCGGTAACCGGACCAATATGCTGGCGATTGCCGATACCCTGGCGTCCATAGGTTTTGCCGTCATTGCCATCGATCAGCCCCTGCACGGCATCACCGATGTGACCAGCCCGCTCTACGTCGGCAATACGCCATTCGGGCCGATTGCCAACGAGCGCACTTTCGATCTGGATCTCCAGAACAACCAGACCGGCGCACCCGGCCCGGACGGCAACATCGACCCCTCGGGTACCTGGTTCATCAACCTGCAAAGCCTGCTGACCTCGCGTGACAATCTGCGCCAGGCCCAGGCCGATCTTTCCGTGCTGGCGCTCAATGTTCCGTTCATCGATCTCAACGGCGATGGTCTCGGCGACCTGGACGGATCCAACATCAATTTTGTCGGAATGTCCCTCGGCGCCATGGCCGGCGTTCCCTTCCTGGCCGTCGAGCCCACAGTCAGCAATGGCGTGCTCTCCGTGCCGGGTGGCAACATCGCCTACCTGCTGCACGGATCGGAGACCTTCGGTCCGATTATTAGAGAAGGCCTGCAAGCGGCTGGTGTCGTTCCGTTTTCGCCCGAATACTTCCAGTTCCTGCTGATCGCCCAGACCGTGGTCGATTCGGCCGATCCCGTGAATTGGGGCGCAACAACCTCGCTGACCAACAGCATCCTCCTGCAGCAGGTCGCCGGCGACGCGGTGATTCCCAATCGGGTCGACGGATTCCCGCTGGCCGGCACCGAGCCGCTGATCCGGGTCATGGGTCTGGATGCCATTACCGGAACAACCCAGGATCCGATGGGAATCCGCGGCGCCGTTCGCATGATTGCTGGCGACCACGGTTCGCTGCTCAGTCCGGCCGCCTCACCTGCCGCCACTGCCGAAATGCAGGGCCAGGCCGCCAGCATGGTGGCCTCCGGCGGCGCCGCCGTGGTGATCGGCAATCCGTCTCTGATTCAGACCGACGACTAAAAGGGAGAACAAGCATGAAACGTCAAAAACTTCAAACTCGTCGGCTGAGCCGCAACCTGCGTCCCTCGCTGCTCGCGTGCGCCATTGGGCTGGCCCTGTCGGCCAACCAGGTGCAAGCGATCGAGATCAACCGTGGTGACCTGTCCGTCAATATCGACACGACGCTTTCCTACGGTCTCGGTTTCCGGGCCCAGAGTCGCGATGACGACCTGGTCGGCAAGGCCAACCTGAACCCGTTTGTATCCCAGTTGCCAATCCAGCAGCAGATTGAGGCTCCAGGCCGTTTCTCAGTCAATTCCGACGACGGTAACCTCAACTTCGACCAGTGGGATCCGATCTTCAATGTCGCCCGCATCACTTCGGAAGCGGACATCCGCTTCAGGAACTACGGCGCGTTTGTTCGGGGCAACTTTTTTCATGACTTCACCCTGAACAACAAGGGTGCACTGCCGAGTGGTGCGCAAGATCGGATTGGTCAGCGTGGCCGCCTGCTGGATGCCTACGTTTATGGCGACTTCGATGTTGGCGATCGGACCCTGTCTCTGCGACTGGGTCGCCAGGTGGTCAGCTGGGGTGAAAGCACATTCCTGGCGGGCGGGATGAACGTGATCAACCCGGTTGATATCACGGCTCTGCGGACCGCCGGTGCTGAGCTGCGTGATGCCTTCCTGCCGTTGAACATGGCCTGGGCCAGCATTGACCTGACGCGCAACCTGTCGGTCGAAGCCTTGGCCATGTTTGAATGGGACTCGGTCGAGGCCGAGCCCTCGGGCACTTTCTTTTCGACCAACGACTTCGCCACCGCCGGTGGCCGTTTCGCGATGTTGAATTTCGGCCTGGTACCGCAGCCGGTGAGGAACCCCGACCTTTTCGACCCTGTGTGCGGGGAAGGCAACTTCGGAGCTTCCGACCTTGATCTGCCTCCCGCGCTGGTAGCGGCCGGATGCAGTTCCGCCTTTCCGCGCGGCCAGAACCGAAATGCACGTGACGGCGGCCAGTGGGGGGTTGCAACGCGCTATTTCGCGCCCTGGCTGAATGACACTGAATTCGGGCTTTACTATTTGCGCTATCACAGCCGAATTCCGCTGCTCTCGGGCGTGGCTGTAACCAGTCCTGACGTATCGACCGGGCAGGTGGTCGTCGAGTATCCGGAAGACATCAACTTGTTCGGTGCCAGTTTCAATACCACGGTTGGTGGCTGGTCGATTGGTGGTGAAGTCAGCTACCGCGACAATTTGCCGTTGCAGGTCGATGATGTCGAATTGTTGTTTGCCGGGCTGTCGCCGCTCAACCCGTTGATACCCGAGGAGTCGTTGCGCTTTCGTAGT
>JBLRWT010000210.1:0-4636 GCA_047921095.1 Wenzhouxiangella sp.
TATATCGCAGAAGAGACGCACCGGAAATTGACAGCGAGCTACACCGAAGTGCGAGCGATGCTAGGCAAGATGATGCAAAACCCAAGCCCCTTTCTGATAGCGAACAACTCCAAGTAATCTGTCCTCTGTCCTCTGTCCTCTGTCCTCTGTCTTCCGTCCTCTGTCCTCCGTCCTCTGTCCTCTGTCCTCCGTCCTCCGCTCTCTGTCCTCAGGCCGCGACGAAATCTCCGACCTTGTCCGCGACGCCATCCGGCTCGCGCATCCAGCGGTAATGGTCGGCCGGTGTTTTCGGGTCTGATCGCTCGATGGTGAGTTCTTCGATCTGGCAGGCGGATAGTTTGTTGGTCAGGCAGTGAAGGGAGGCGGGTGGTACGAACCAGTCGTCGGTCATGCGGATGCCGAGGACGGGGAGTTGGAGTTTTGCCATGGCTTGTTCGAGGTCTTGCTCGATGCCCGGGGCGGCGTAGCGGCCGGTGCGGCCGGTGCGGGCCCAGTCGCTCATCACGCTTCTGGCTTCGCGGCCGGCAAAGCCCAGGCGTCGGCCCGGGTAGTGGCCGACGGTCGCGGCGATGGCGGGCATGAGGAAATAGGCGGGTGTGAGACCCAGCCTCAGTTTGAGCGGGAATGCCCGCCAGTAGGGTGCGCCGCCGGCGATGATGGTGATGGTGCGCGCCTGGTCGGGGCGGATGGCCGCCAGCATGCAGGCAAATTGCGAGCCCAGGCTGTGGCCTGCGAGATCGATCTTTCGGTTGGCGACGGGTTCAATCGCCTCCAGTGCGGCGATCAGATCAAGCTCGAGCAATTCCGGATATCCCCAGTCATTCCCCCTGCTGGCGCGCAGGCTGGACGAGCCCAGCCCACGCCAGTCATGGATGAAGGTCTCGATCCCGCGTGTGGCCAGGGCCTGGCTGAAAGGGATGTACTGACGCGCGCTCAACCCCATGCCCGGCATGAAAAACATCGATGCCGAGGGACGCTCGGCGCGAACGTGGATCAGTTCGAATTGATGGCCGTCTGCGCTGGTTACCGGGACGACGGGCTGGCTATGGGGCATCGGGGCTTCCATTGCTAAACTGGGGTTGGGTGAGTTGGACGCGACACGGTAAGCCGTGAAATAAAGTCTGCGGCGATGGTCTCATCTGGTCAGTCGTCTGGCGGGCTCGATCAGCTCGCCCATCACGCGTCGTCCCAGAGCGTGAAAAGTTTCAAGGCCGGGACGATAGCGAGCCAGCAGGCCAGTCACGCAAGTATGGTGAGCTTCTTCGAGGATTTCGGTGTGCGTGTTTTGCAGCATTTGTTCCAGGCCGCTGCCGATGTTGGCAAGCCATGCCTCGCAGTCTTTTGGGAAAGTAGTCCGTAATGCAGTGGCCCAGCACTCTGGCCAGGATTCAATCGCTTCTTCGTCTGCTCGTTCTGCCAAAAACGCAAGTGCCAGCACCCTTCCCAGGTCCTTGCTGGAGCGCCGGATGCGGCGACCGGCTATCAGTCCGGACATGGTTTGGGTACCAAGTTGCGGATGATGGAGCAGGTTGGCCAGGGCCATCATCTCCGGCCTTGCGATTTTCAGGCCCGCATCAGTAGGAAGCGGATCGATTTCTGCCAATGCCAGAAAGCGGAAGCTGCACAATGCGAAGTGTCCAAAATCAGTCTCCAGACGCTGGAACTGCTGTCCACGCTGCTGGCTTGAATCAGGCGATGAAAGCAGTTCCAGAAACCACTGATCCTCGTCAGGCGGTACCAGGCGAACGACGGGCAATTGATCGGTCGGTGTATTGGCGTCTCCGGGTTGAGACCATTCTGCGCCCGGTCTCATTCGCCAGCCTTTCGCCAGTAACGCCTCTGCGGTCTTCCGCCCCGACGCTTGCGCACGCAGATGAGGTGAAAGCAGGCAGTCGATATCCTTTGTTCTGACTGGCTCATCGTCTTCCGATGGGAAGAAACGGACTGCTGCCGCGAGGCTGCCGATTATGATTACGTCGTCGCAAATGTCATGAGGCAGAGCGGCGGTCAGTTGTCGGAGTGTCTGCTGGGGTGAGGTCAGCATGGTTTCATGCTTCGGCCCAAGTACGGGCATTTCCCTGCTCAAAGACATGGATCAACTCTTCAGCCTGGGCTTCCAGTCGGGCATCGTGCAGGGCCAGCAGGCAACTGACCGGGTCGGCCCAGTGGATGTCTGATGTCGGATCAGGCTGGAACAGGGTTTCAGGGCGGTGAACCGGCCAGACCACCAGGATCGGGTTGGTGGTATTGAAAGGAGCAGGTTCCAGTGCCGGATCGATTTTCCGGGCAAGTGTCGAGGTTTTTTCAAGCCAGGTGCCGGTAATGCAGATATCAAGACGCGAGCTACCGACCAGATCGAATTCAGGGTCGTAGTGGTGGGCGGCTTGGACGCCGCTGACGGCTGTATAGCTTGTGGCAAATTTTTGAAATCGCATCAGCAGGTTTTTGGGGGAGCGGGCGAGTTCATGTGCCACTGTGAACTTCTTGCAGAACTGGCCTCGTTCGTACACGCTGACAAAGCGGCTCCACTCCTGGCGCGGGAAATGCTTCAACTCGACGCGCCTGTCCGAATAACGCTGGATGTTCGCCGCCAGCTTGCCCAGTGCATCGGCCACGGGAGGGTAGCTGAAGCCCGTGGACGACATGATTGACTCGGTGGTCATGGGGCCAAGGTGGAGCAGGTAGGCATTGACCAGGTGCTCGAAGACCAGGTCGTAGGCAGATCGGGGGGAACGGGCGGCGGGCTTGCGGGTAAAAACCTCTCGTAAGGCTTCGGCCACACCAAGGGCTTCTTCATTCGCCAAGCCGGCTTCCCGAAGACTGACTTCCAGCGAATACTGATTCGGAAGCTCGAGAACTTGAATCCTCGCAAACACCGACGGTTGCAGCGCCTTGCTGGCACTGAACATTTCTTCTTCCAGCCGTTGGGTGCTGAGCCTGTTGTCCAGCAGCAGCAGCAGACCGCGATGCTCCGGCTGGTTGGCCAGCCAGCCAGCCAGTTCCATCAGCGCCGCGCGCAAATCCCGAACCGCATGGGGCTTGAGGATGGGCAGTACTGTCAGGTCCTGCCAAGTGATCAGATTGGACGGGCTGTTTCGCATGGTGACCTCCCGTGTTGGAGTAACGCATGCGTAGTATAACTCAAACTTGCATTTTGATATTAAAGGCGCGCTTCACTATTATAGTTGCACTTTCATTCTTGAGCGTCCCGCGGAGACGCATAGGGACGTCCAGGATAGGTGGTGGGCGATGCTGGGATCGAACCAGCGACCCCTGCCGTGTGAAGGCAGTGCTCTCCCGCTGAGCTAATCGCCCGCCGAGGCTAATGAGGTCGCAACCTCTTTAGCAAGGGCGCTATGATAGGGCGAATCAAGGGTGGTGGCAAATGGGCGATATGGACTTGCTGGTAACTGACCAACTTAGGGGTTGTCTATGCTGATGCGAATTCTGTTTCTTGGGCTGATGATTTATCTTGGCCTTGTTCTGATGATGGCCGTGTTTCACCCGCGGCTGGTTTTTTTGCCGGATGTCGCCGGACGCGACCTGGTGGCCACGCCGGAGCGGATTGGCGTTCCGTTTGAATCGATTTCCCTGGCAACACCCGATGGCGAAACGCTGCACGGCTGGTGGCTGCCACATCCCGAGCCGCGGGCCACGCTGTTGTTTCAGCATGGCAACGCCGGCAATATTTCGCACCGGCTCGATAGCCTGGAGATCTTCCGCCAGCTTGGCCTGAGCGTGCTGATCTACGACTATCGGGGCTATGGCTTGAGTACCGGTCGCCCGTCGGAAGCCGGTGTCTACATCGACGCCCGACGGGCCTGGGATTACCTCGTCGAAGAAATTGGCATCGCGCCGGATGAGATCATCCTGTTCGGTCGCTCGATGGGCGGTGCGATTGCGGCGCAGTTGGCGACCGTGGCCGAGCCTCGCGGTTTGATCATCGAGTCGAGCTTCACCTCCGTCCCCGACATTGGCGCGGAGGCTTACCCCTGGCTTCCGGTCCGCTGGCTGACGCGCATTCACTTCCCCACGCTCGATCATGTCGCCGATAGCCGCGCGCCGGTGCTGGTCGTTCACAGCCCGGATGATGAGATCATTCCTTTCCATCACGGCCAACGGATTTACGAAGCCGCACCGGAGCCAAAGCAGATGCTCGAAATCCAGGGCGACCACAACACCGGCTTCATCCGTTCTGGAGCTTTGTATCTTGAAGGGCTGGATCGGTTTATTTCCAGCCTGCGGTAGATCAAGCGGCGGTGCGTCGGTGCGGCGGTCCGGCGGCGTGAGGAAGGCGGGCCCAACTAACGCTTGTCATCCCGGACTTGATCCGGGATCCCCCAAGCTCGGAAGCGAAAGACCGTGGTCGGAGGTCGGTCGTCGGTGCGTCGATAGCCGTAGGTCGGCATAGCGCAGGTTGTAGAGCGGGGTTGGTTTGCGCGCAGCGCAAGAAGACCCCGATCGGAAACCGTCAAGCGCGTATGGCCGACGGACGATGCTGGGTACTTGATCAATCTCCGAAGCGTGGGCCATCGACGCTTGCGATGAGGGCTTTCCTCTCGACCACCTCATGACCGTCGGGGATGCGACCCCGACCTACGAAGACTTTCCTCGCGACCACCCCATGACCGTCGGG
>JBLRWT010000211.1:0-4619 GCA_047921095.1 Wenzhouxiangella sp.
CCCGGGTCCGCGCGTCAATCAGCTTCCGCCCATCCGGAAGGCCCGGGCGGGCGGTCACACGCTTCACGCGGCGCCAGGCGCCAGGCGCCATCGAGGTCGAGTGCCCGTTCGGCTGCGGGTTCCTTCTGATGGGTCTAGAATGATGGGGCGAGAAGGATTCGTGCGTTCCGGCACCGACCGGCCGTGCAGGTGGATCTGCAAGGGGCCGGCGGCAGGTTGAAGATTCCGGATTCCGCCCGTGTGGGGCCAGCCCACCGATCAGGATGTGCCGTTGATGAGAATATTCACAATCGCCGCGATTCTTGTGGGCCTCATGCCGGCCGGTGCATCCGCGGCACACGATTCGGATTCGGACACGCCCAGACTCTCATTTGATGCCTACGGCACCCTGGGCGTCGTGTATTCCAGCGAGGACCGGGCGGATTTCATCGGCAACCTGTTCCAGCGTGAGGGCGCGGGCCACTCCCGTCAATTGAGTCACAAGGTCGACAGCCGACTGGGGCTGCAGGCCACGGCCGAACTGACACCCCGACTTTCCAGTGTCGTGCAGGTCGTCATCGAGCAGCAATCCGATGGCCGATTCACGCCCGGCGTTGAGTGGGCCAACGTGAAGTATGATTTCACTCCGGATTTCAGCATGCGAATCGGCCGCATGGTGCAACCGACCTTCATGATTTCCGAGTATCGGAAGATCGGTTATGCCACCCCCTGGGTGCGTCCGCCAGAGGAAGTCTATCGCATGATCCCGGTGAGCAATTTCGATGGCATCGACTTCATCTACCAGCGCCATTTCGGCAGGTACACCAACACCCTGCGCGGCACTTTCGGACGGAATGATTCCGAGTTGAACGATGGCACCGATGCTCACGCCCGCGGTGCCATGACGTTATCCAACACGCTTGGATGGGGTGATTTTTCGTTGTTTGCCAGCATCACTCGTAACCGGCTGACCATTGATCAGGTCAACCCGCTGTTCGACGCGTTCAGGCAATTCGGACCGGAGGGTGAAGCGATTGCCGACCGTTACGATGTCGATGACAGCCGGTTTACTACCGTTGCCGTAGGCGCCCGCTATGATCCCGGCCACTGGTTCATCATGGGTGAATGGGGTGGTTCGACCAGTCAAACTTTTATCGGCGATATCCGGGGGGCCTATGTTACCGTCGGCTACCGTATCGGCGCGTTCACCCCCTATGCCGGTGTTGCCAGGATCCGGGTGACCAGTGAAACCTCCGATCCCGGCCTGTCCACCGAGGGGCTGCCGCCGCCTCTTGTCGAAGCCGCCGGTCAGCTCAATTTCGTTCTTAACGAGATGTTGGCTTCGGCGGCCCGGCAAAAGAGCCTGTCACTGGGTACGCGCTGGGATTTCGCACGCAGTATGGCGTTGACAATGCAGTATGACTATCTGGACCTGGCCTCCGGGTCACCGGGGATTCTCGTCAATACCCAGCCGGATTTCCGTCCCGGGGGCTCGGCCTCGGTCGTAAGCCTGACCCTTGACTTTGTCTTTTGAGTTGACTGGTGTGAGAAGAAAACTGCTGGCAATGACTTTCGGGCTGACCCTGGTCTTTTGGCTCGTGCCGTCATGGGCCGAGGTCGTGGTGGTCGTTTCCGCGGAGAATACCAATGAAAGCATGTCCCGATCGGAACTGACCGATCTCTTTCTCGGCCGGGGATACCAGTTTCCCGATGGCGAGCCGGCGGTGCCGATCGACCAGCGTGAGCGCTCACAAGCCTATCCGGAGTTCTATGCGGAATATCTCGGCCAGACACCGGCGCAGGTCCGGGCGCACTGGTCCAGGTTGATCTTTACCGGGCGCGGGCGCCCACCGCATTCGGTGCCGAACGGCCAGGCAATGGCCGACGCCGTGGCGGATAATCCCCGGGCCATCGGCTATCTCCATCCGGATCATTTGGATGACCGACTGCGGGTCGTTCAAATTGAGTAACGAAGCCGAACACAAAGTCCACGACGCGGGTTCCGCTGAAGCGGGCGGTCGACGGCGTGTGCTTCATCTGCTGATCGAACCGACTTTTATGATTACCGGCGTTGCCTTGCTGGTGCTGACAATCATCTGGGCGGTTACCCTGAACCTGACAGAGCGTGAGTACGATGCCGCTGATCGGACTGCCGCTGCCCTCAGCGCCGATGTGGCCAATACCTACGAAGCCCAGGTGGTCCGTGCCCTGGGTGAGATCGACCATGTGCTGCGGATGATACGACTTCATCTGGAGTCCGAAGCGGCCGAAGAGGTTCTGGACGTGCTGGACGCACGGGATCTGCTGCCACCGCAGCTGCTGTTCACCATCAGCATCGCCGATGCCCGTGGAGAGGTCCTGGCCAGCAACGATCCGGAGTTTGGTGACAGCGTGGCTTCACGTGACCATTTCCTGCGAGCCCGCGATGAAGAGAGCATGGTCGTCGGAGCGCCTCACCGCCATGACAGTACAGACGAGTGGCAACTGACATTCGCCCGCCGTATCGTGGACGATCAGGGGGCCTTTGCCGGGGTTGTGGCGGTGACGACTTATGCGGAATATTTCGTCAGCGGTTATGACGCCGGTATCATGGGTGAACTCGGCATGCTCGGCCTGCTCGGCACCGACGGTGTTTTCCGGGTGCGGCGAACAGGGGACACGGTGACTGCCGGCACGGAGATCGATTTCACATCCATTGTTTCGGACGATGATCCTGGCGAGCAGGAATCGGCAGAGGTGGTCACCAACCGCTGGGACGAGGTTCGTCGCTATACCATTGCCCGAAAGCTGTTCCAGTTTCCGCTGGCTATAGTAGTCGGGCTGTCGGAACAGGAACGATTGGCGCCGGCCGACGCGCTGCAACGCACATACATGTGGCGCGCCGGCGGCGCCAGTCTGGCGGTGGTGGCGATCCTGGCGTTATTGGGCCGATTGAGCTGGCAGCTCCAGCGAGCGCGTGTTCAGGTCGTGGAAGAGCGGCTTGCCCATGCTCGACACGTGGAGTACATGGCCTTCCACGACAGTCTCACCGACCTCCCCAACCGCGCTTTCTTCAGCCACCTCTTGACTCAGTCCATCCATCATAGCCGGCGCTATGGAAACCGGATCGCGCTCTTGTTCCTCGATCTCGACCGGTTCAAGGCCGTCAATGACTCCCTCGGTCACGATGCCGGCGACGAACTGTTGCGGCAGGTGGCCCGCAGGCTGACCGACACCCTTCGAGAAAGCGATATCGTTGCCCGTCTGGGTGGTGACGAGTTCGTGGTGCTCCTGTCGGAGGTTACCGAAGCGACCCAGGCTGCCAAGGCCGCGGAAAAGATTCTCTCGGCTGTCGGAAAGACGTTTTCACTGGCCGGTCAAGAGTTCCGGATCACCGTGAGCGTGGGCATCACCTTGTTTCCCGATGATGGCGAAGACGAGCAGACTTTGATCAAGAATGCCGATGTAGCCATGTATTCTGCCAAGGAAGCCGGAAAGAACAACTTCCAGTTCTACTCCAAGGAACTCACTACCGATTCCCTTGAACGACTGGCGCTGGAAACCAGCTTGCGCAAGGCCCTGGAGCGCGATGAATTTCGTCTTTTCTATCAAGCCAAGCGCGACATGACCACCGGGAAGATCAGTGGAATGGAAGCGCTCCTACGCTGGGACCATCCCGACCTCGGACTGATCCCGCCCATGCAGTTCATCCCCCTGGCCGAAGAGAACGGTTTGATTGTCCCGATCGGGCGCTGGGTAATACAAACCGCCTGCCAGCAGAACGTCGACTGGCAGATGGAGGGGTTTCCGCATTTGAGCATGGCCGTAAACCTTTCCGCGCGCCAGTTTCTGGAAGACCACCTGATCGACGATATCAGGCATGCCCTGAAAGCATCTGGCATGGCGCCGGAACTACTCGAACTGGAGATCACCGAAACCACGATCATGCGGGATATGAAAAAGACGGTTAAAGTTCTCCACGAACTGAAACGTATGGGAGTCCGGTTGGCGATCGACGATTTCGGCACCGGCTACTCCTCGCTGTCGACGCTGAAGGAGTTTCCGCTGGATACGATCAAGATCGACGGCTCGTTTGTGCGTGGTGTGGACAGCAATGCCGAAGACCGTGGATTGACCGACGCCGTGATTGCCGTCGGCAAGAGCCTGGGTCTTACCGTGGTGGCCGAAGGCGTAGAATCCCAGGGGCAAGCAGAATTCCTGCGCACGCATCTGTGCGACCAGTTCCAGGGCTTTTACATCAACAAGCCCATGCCGGCTGAGGAGTTTGCCCACCTGTTGGCGGAGACAAACGGACGCGAATAGCCTGCTGTTGCGGTCGATTCACTGGGCGCCCCTGCGTTGCACATGGGGCCGCGTCGGCGCCTTTGTGGATATCCCGAAGCGTGCACGGCCTCGAAAGCCACCGGTCTCGAGGAAAAGCCAGCGTTCCATTGCTTCCTCCCGGGTCCGAATACGAATCGAGATGCCGCCCATCCGCCAGGGCCGGGCAACGGCAACAACGACACTGATAGGCGGATGCGACGAGACATGTCGCAATGAGAAAGGCACGGACAACAGGGTGATCATGACGAACGGCACCTCATCGAGGTGCGGCGGCCAGCCGGATGGCGGGGCCCGCCCTGATGGATCAGATGGGACAC
>JBLRWT010000212.1:0-4618 GCA_047921095.1 Wenzhouxiangella sp.
ATGGAATTCCTGCTGATCAACCATCCGCTCGATTGCCCGATCTGCGACCAGGGCGGCGAATGCGAACTGCAGGATCTGGCCATGGGCTATGGCCGCTCGGTTTCGCGCTTTACCGAGCGCAAGCGCGTGGTCAAGGACAAGAACCTCGGCCCGCTGGTTTCGACCGACATGACCCGCTGCATTCACTGCACGCGCTGTGTGCGTTTTCTGGAAGAAGTGGCCGGCACCGCCGAGCTTGGAACGATTGGCCGCGGCGAGAAGACCGAGATCTCCACATTCATCGAGCGCAACATCAACTCCGAGCTGTCAGGCAACATCATCGACCTGTGCCCGGTTGGCGCGCTGACCAACAAGCCGTTCCGGTTCAAGGCCCGGCCATGGGAAATGCGCGCCCGGCCCGCGATTGGCGCGCACGATTGCGTCGGTTCGAACCTGTTCTACCACGTGCGTGGACAGGCGGTCATGCGCTGCGTGCCGCGCGACAACGAAGCGGTCAACGAGTGCTGGTTGTCCGACCGCGATCGTTACAGTCACTACGGCCTGCAATCCGACGATCGGCTGACCCGGCCGCGTGTCAAGATCAATGGACAGTGGCAGGAAGCGGACTGGGACACGGCCCTGAAGGCCGCCGTGAAAGCGCTCAAGGGCACCATCGATACCCACGGCCCGACCGAGCTGGGTGCGCTGCTGTCCCCGCGCGCTACCACCGAAGAACACTTCCTGGTTCAGAAACTGATTCGTGGCCTGGGCAGCGAAAGCATCGACCATCGTCTGCGTCTGAGTGACTTCAGTCACCCGGAAGCCGGGCGCGCGCACATGACCATACCCAGCCGCGAGATCGCCGCAGCCGATGCCGTTTTCCTGGTCGGCAGCAACATTCGTCATGACCAGCCGATCCTGGGCAACCATGTCCGAACCGCCTGGCGCAAGCGGGGTGCGACGGTCATGGATCTGAACCCGGTTGCCTATGATTTCAATTTCGATCTGTCCGAGCGTCTGATCGTGCCGCCGCAAACCATGGTCGAGACCCTGGCCCGAGTGGCAAAGGCCGCGGCGGAACTGGCCGGCGCCGGCTTGCCGCAGGGCACTTTGGGTGAATTCATCGACCAGCGCAAGCCGGAGCCGGCGGCCCGGAACATCGCCGAAAGCCTGAACAAGGCCGAGCGCGGGGTGATCTTGCTGGGCGATGGCGCGCTGAATCATCCCTCGGCTGCCTGGTTGCGCGATCTGGCCGCCTGGATCGGCGAGACGCTGAAGGTCAATTTGTGTATCTTGCCAGGACCTGCCAACAGCCAGGGGGCCTGGACAGCCGGCGCTGTGCCGGGGCAGGGCGGGTTCGATGCCTCGTCCATGCTGAAAACACCGCGCCAGGGCTACCTGTTGTGGGACGTCGAACCGGAATTTGATCTGAACGACCCGACTGCGGCCATGGCCGCACTGCGGTCAGCTCACTCGGTTGTCGCTGCCACGGCATTCGTCGGCACCGACCTGGCCGAGGTTGCCGATGTTTTGCTGCCGCTGGCGCCGATGCCGGAAACCGACGGCAGCTATACCAACCTCGATGGCCGCAACCAGCAGTTCCTGGCTTCGATCAAGCCCCCGGGTGAGGCGCGTTCGGGCTGGAAGATCCTGCGTCGGCTGGGTGAAATGATGGCTGTCGAGGGTTTCGAATTTGTTGACCTGAATGGGGTCCATGCCATGCTGGAACAGGCGGCGCCGCCTGACGCTTCCGCCACCGAGCGTGCCGACCCGGCAACCGGACGTGCCGATGCGCTGTGGCGAATCGGTGACGTTCCCATTTATGCCGGCGACGCCCTGGTGCGCCGCTCGGTCCCCCTGCAGCAGACCAGCCATGCCGGGGAAACCGTATTGCGGCTCAATCCCGCCACTGCCGAGCGCCTGGGTCTGAATGGGGCTGACAAGGTCCGCGTTAGCCAGGGCGAGCAACAGATCGAAATCAGTTGGGCAGCAGACGCGCGTATCGCACCCAATGCCGTCTGGCTGCCGGTCGCGACCTGTGCGACTCATCGGCTCGGCAGTTCATACGGGCCGATCAGCGTGGAGGCCGGGGCATGATCGAGCAACTGACCGTCCTCGCCTGGACCATGGCCAAGATCATGGCCATCGTGTTTCCGGTCACCATCGCGGTGGCTTACTTCACCTATTTCGAGCGCAAGGTGATCGGCTACATGCAGGTCCGCCGCGGCCCCAACCGGGTCGGTCCGCTGGGCCTGCTGCAGCCGTTCGCCGACGTATTCAAGATGTTGTTCAAGGAAATCATCATTCCGACGAACTCCAACCGCTTCCTGTTCCTGCTGGCCCCGGTGCTCGCCCTGGCGCCGGCGCTGACGGCGTGGGCGGTGGTGCCATTCAACGACTGGATGGTGCTGGCCGACATCGACGCCGGGCTGCTGCTGATCCTCGCCCTGACGTCCATGGGCGTGTACGGCATCCTGATCGGCGGCTGGGCATCCAATTCGAAGTATGCGCTGCTCGGCGGGCTGCGCTCGGCAGCGCAGGCGGTCAGCTACGAAATCCCGATGGGCTTTGCCCTGGTCGGTGTCATTGTCTTGTCCGGCACGCTCAATCTGTCGGGCATCGTTCACGCCCAGTCCGGCAGCTTCCTGACCTGGTTCTGGTTGCCGCTGCTGCCGCTGTTCGTGATCTACTTCATTTCCGGCGTGGCCGAAACCAACCGCGCCCCGTTCGATGTCGCCGAGGGTGAGTCGGAAATTGTTGCTGGTTTCCACGTCGAGTATTCCGGCTCGGCCTTCGCCGTGTTTTTCCTGGCCGAATACGCCAACATGATCCTGATTTCGGCGGTCGCCTCGATTCTCTTTCTTGGTGGCTGGTTGAGTCCCTTCCAGGGTCTGCCGCTGCTTGGCGATACCTTCCTGGCCGCCGGCGGCATCCACTGGTTCCTCATCAAGACCGCATTTTTCGCTTTCCTTTACCTGTGGTTCCGCGCCACCTTCCCCCGCTATCGCTATGATCAGATCATGCGGTTGGGGTGGAAGGTCTTCATCCCGATCACCATCGTCTGGATCATGGTCGCGGGCGTGTTCCGCGTGCTCGGATGGTACGGAGGTTAATGCCATGAATACCGTCAGCCGATACCTCAAGTCCCTGATGTTGCTGGAACTGCTCCAGGGCCTGCGCGTGACCTTCCGCTTCTGGCGCTCGCCGAAGGAAACCCTGAACTACCCGGACGAAAAGGTGCCGAAATCACCCCGATTCCGCGGCCTCCATGCCCTGCGTCGCTACCCCAACGGTGAAGAACGCTGCATTGCCTGCAAGCTGTGCGAGGCGGTCTGCCCGGCGCTGGCTATCACTATCGACTCGTACCAGCGTGAAGACGGCACCCGGCGCACGACCCGTTACGATATCGATCTGTTCAAGTGCATCTACTGCGGGTTCTGCGAAGAATCCTGCCCGGTCGACTCGATCGTCGAGACCGATATCAACGAATACCATTTTGAAAATCGTGGCGAGCATATCGTCAACAAGCAACAATTGCTCGCCATCGGCGACCGCTACGAAGACCGCATCGCGGCCGCCCGCCAGCAAGACGCAGCGTACCGCTAAGGATCGCCTGGAATGCCCATTGTAGAAATCGTCTTTTACCTGTTCGGCGCCATCCTGATCGGCTCGGCGTTGAGTGTGGTGACCGTCGGCAACCCTGTATATGCCGTGCTGTTCCTGGTGTTGTCGTTCTTTTCGGCGGCCTGCATCTGGCTGCTGCTAGAAGCCGAGTTCCTGGCCATCGTGCTGGTGCTGGTCTATGTCGGCGCCGTGATGGTGCTGTTCCTGTTCGTGATCATGATGCTCGACATCAATGCCATTACGCGCCGTCAGGGCATGGTGCGATATATCCCTGTGGGCTTGCTGGTTGCCTTTGCCATGGCGGTTCAACTGTTCCTGGTGATCTGGACCCGCGGCATGGAGTTGCAGGTCATGCCGGAGCCCAGGCCGGAGGGGTACAGCCACACCAGCGAACTGGGCCTGTTGCTGTATACCGATTACCTGTATGCCTTCGAGGTCGCCGCGGTGCTGCTGCTGGTCGCCATCATTGCCGCCATCGCCCTGACTCACCGGCGCAGACCCTCGACCCGACAGCAGGATCCAAGCCGTCAGGTCCAGGTCAAGCGCAATGAGCGGGTGCGGATGGTCAAGATGCAATCGGAAGGGGAGGAGGGCTGACATGCTGACACTGGCGCATTTTCTCAGTCTTGGTGCGGTGCTGTTCTGTATCAGCGTTGCCGGTATTTTCCTGAACCGAAGAAATATCCTGATCCTGCTGATGTGCATCGAGTTGATGCTGCTGGCGGTCAACATGAACTTCGTTGCCTTCTCGCGCTTTCTCGACAACATGGATGGCCAGGTCTTCGTGTTCTTCATCCTGACCGTGGCCGCTGCCGAAGCCGCCATTGGTCTGGCCATCCTGGTGGTCCTGTTCCGCAACCGCCAGTCGATCAAGGTCGAGGACATTTCGGACCTGAAGGGATAACCGAGTCGCAGAATAGCGCGGGTGACACAGATGAAAAATAAATCAAATTCGAGCCAGCGTATGGTCCGGTTGATCGGCGCTGCAGGCACCGATACGCTGAAGGATCACAAG
>JBLRWT010000213.1:0-4588 GCA_047921095.1 Wenzhouxiangella sp.
GTTCGGTTTTCTGGTGGTGCTGGGGATCGTGGTCGACGATGCGATCATCATGGGGGAATCCGCCTACACCGAGATTCGGGCGCGCGGCCATTCTGTGGACAACGTCGTCGACGGCGTCTACAAGGTGGCCATTCCTGCCACCTTCGGGGTGCTGACGACCATGGCCGCGTTCATGCCCATCCTGATGGTCTCGGGCATCCAGGGGCAGTTCTTTGCCGCCATCGGCTGGGTGGTCATACTGTGCCTGCTGATGTCGCTGGTCGAATCGAAGCTGATCCTGCCGGCTCACCTGGCCCACATGCGGGTGAAAAAATACGAAACGGATACACCGAATTCCTTCGTCCGCTTCCAGCGAAGCTTCTCGACCAACCTGTACCGGTTCGTTGACAACTACTACCTGCCCTCATTGCGAGTCATGCTTCGCAACCGCTATGTGTCCCTGTCGGCGTTCATTGCCATTCTGATTCTGTCGGTCGGCATGGTCGCAGGCGGTTTCGTCCGTTATATCGCGTTTCCCGAATTGGCCGGCGATTTCATGCGGGTCGACCTGGAGATGAATGAGGGCACGCCGGCCTATATCACCCACGCCAACATGGACTTGCTCAGTTCGGCCGTGCGCACCGTGGACCGCCGGATCCAGACTGACGAAGGATTCGAAGAACCCATCGTCCGAACGATCTTTGCCTGGTCGGGCTCGGACACCTCCGGCGGCATGCTGGTCGAACTCAATCGCGATGAAAGCAACCGGGTCCCGCCAAGTGAAATCGAGCGGCTCTGGCGTGATGAAGTCGGTGATTTGCCGGGCGTACGCGGCTTGCGCATCGGTGGCGCGGGCGGCCCCGGCGGCGATGGCCCGGATCTCAGCTATCAACTGGTCGGGCGCGACCTCAACCAGTTGCAGGCCGCGGCTGCCGAACTGGAGCAGCGCGTCCGGTCATATAACGGCACCTATGATGTTCGCAATTCCTTTGAAGGCGGTGTTCGCGAACTGCAGCTTCAGATCCGGCCCGAGGCCGAGGCCCTGGGCCTGAGCCAGCAGGACCTGGCCCGCCAGGTCCGCCAGGCCTTTTTCGGCGAGGAAGTCCAGCGTATCCAGCGCGGCCAGGATGATGTACGGGTCATGGTGCGCTACCCGGAAGAGCAACGACGCTCGGAAGGCTACCTGGAAGCCATGCGCATCCGCACCGCCGATGGCCAGGCGGTGCCGTTCGGCGCAGTGGCCGATATCGAGGTTGGCACGAGTCCGTCCAGCATTCGCCGATTCGATCGCGAGCGTTCGATCAGCGTCACAGCCCGAGTTGACAAGGACATCGCCGAGCCGGGCAGGATTTCAAGTGAATTGCGCGAAACCCACCTGCCCGCCATCCTCGCCAGTTACCCGGATGTCCGATACCGGCTGGCCGGCGCAACCCGTAGCCAGCAGGAACTCGGGAACGACCTGGGGCGGGGCCTGCTGCTGGCACTGTTTCTGATCTATGCCCTGATCGCCATCCCGTTGCGTTCCTACCTGCAGCCACTGCTGATCATGTCGGTGATCCCGTTCGGCATGATCGGCGCCGTGTTCGGCCACTGGGTATTGGGCATTCCGCTCAGCATGCTCAGCCTGTTCGGCATCATTGCCCTGGCCGGCGTCGTCGTCAACGACAGCCTGATCCTGGTCGATTTCGTCAACCGCAACCGCCGCGCCGGTGAAAGCCGCGTCGAGGCGGCCATCAAGGCCACCCGGGCCCGCTTCCGCGCCATCATCCTGACCTCCCTGACCACATTCCTCGGGCTGGCGCCGATCATCTTCTTCGAAACCAGCCTCCAGGCCCAGCTCGTCATCCCCATGGCCGCCTCCCTGGCCTTCGGCATCGTCTTCGCCACCATCATCACCCTCGGCCTGATCCCGATCCTCTACCTGATCGGCGACGACGTGGTGCGCCTGATGCAGCGCATCTTCGGCCACGAACGCCACGGCATGGTGGCGGAGGACAAGACTTGAAGACTGGGGAAGAGGGGAAGAGGGGAGAGGGAAGAAGGAAAAGCGCGAAGGGATGAGCCTGCCCGCGAGGGATGGTTTTCTTTTCCCTCTCCCCTCTCCCCAGCCTGGCCGTCAGGCCAGGCTACGATGCTTCCGCACCACCAACATCGCCATTTCCAGCGCCTGTTCGTAGTTCAGGCGCGGGTCGACTGTGGTCTTGTAACAGGTGGCCAGGTCGGCTTCGTTGAGTTCACGGGCCCCACCCATGCACTCAGTGACATTTTCACCGGTCAGTTCGAGGTGGATGCCGCCGAGACGCGAACCGCAGGAGGCGTGAATCTCGAAAGCCTGCTCGAGTTCAGCCTGGATGTTGGCGAAGCGGCGGGTCTTGTAACCATTGGCTGCCTTTTCCGTGTTGCCGTGCATGGGATCACAGATCCACAGTACCGGTGAACCGGTCGCCCTGGCCGCTTCAATCAATTCCGGCAGATAATCGGCAACCTTGCCGGCGCCCATGCGATGAATCAAGACCAGGCGCCCGGCTTCGTTATCGGGATTGAGGGTGCGAATCAAGCCCTTGAGCCAGGAAGGGCTCATGCCGGGCCCAACCTTGATCCCGACCGGGTTGCGAACGCCGCGGAACATTTCAACATGAGCGCCTTCAAGTTCAGCGGTACGCATGCCGATCCAGGGGAAGTGGGTGGACAGATTGAACCAGCCCCACTGACGCGGCACCTGGCGGGTCAGCGCCTGCTCATAGTGGAGATGCAGCGCCTCGTGCGAAGTAAAGAAGTCGACCCGGCGCAGGCTTCCCGGCTGCTGGCCTGTGATGGTTTCCATGAAGCGCACGGAATGACCAATGCTGTCGGCGATTCTATGAAACTCGGCGGCCAGCGGGGAATGCTCGACCCAACCCAGGTCCCAGTACTCGGGATGATGCAGATCGGCGAATCCACCGTCGACCAGGGCGCGGACGAAATTCATCGACAGGGCCGAGCATGAATGGGCGCGCAGCAGGCGGCCCGGATCAGGGACGCGGTCCGCGGCTGTAAATTCAGGGGCGTTGACCAGGTCGCCACGGTAGCTCGGCAGCGTGACGCCATCGCGGGTTTCGGTATCGGTCGAACGCGGCTTGGCATACTGTCCGGCGAATCGGCCAATTCGCAGCACCGGCATTTCCAGGCCGTGGAGCAGGATCAGTGACATCTGCAGCAGGACTTTGAGTCGGTTGGCGACAATCGAGGACTCACACTCGCTGAACACCTCGGCGCAGTCACCACCCTGCAGCAAAAAGCGCTTGCCGGCCTGGGCTTCGGCGATCTGGCGCTTCAACTCCAGTATTTCCCACGAAGTCACCAGCGGCGGCATGCCGGCCAGCTGGGTCAGCGCGGTTTTCAGTGCCCGGTCATCCGGATAGCTCGCCTGTTGCCCGGCAGGCTTTTGCTGCCAGGAATCGGGGCGCCACCCCTTGGCCGGGGTGATTGTTTTCAGTCGATCGCTCATTAACGTCACTTTAATTATGTCAGCCCGGTCGTCGGGCGATAAGTACCCAGAGCATAAACCCTGAAAGACCAACATACCAGATCAGCGTCCAGGCCGGCATTGACAGGCCGAGAAAGGTCCAGTCGATTTCAGCGCAATCACCGGATGCGGTGAAGGCTTCACGCAGTATTTCGTTGGTCGACCATTGGAAATCGATCATGGTCTGCCAGTCCGCCCCACAGCCAGCCATCAGATCGGGCGGCTGACCCTGCAGGCGCACGTGCTGACCGGCCGTCACCATGCCCCAGATCGCGCCACCAAAGAAAGGAACGGCATAGATCCAGCGCACCCAGGTCCTGGGATCGTGGATTGCAGCACCCAGCATCGCCACGGCCATGATCATGAAACCGAAGCGTTGCAGCATGCACATGGGACAGGGCGGCAGTTCCAGCACGAACTGGGCGTAATAGGCATAACCCAGCAAGCCCAGACAGGCCACAAGAACGACGACAAACGGAGTCCGACCCTCAATCAATCTATTCATATTTTCTATTGTAAACGAGCAGCGCGGACTAAGACCCCTCAACCGTTGTAAGGTTTCCGGTTTCCCGGTTCCGGTTTCCGGTTTACCGCTCACCGGTTAATGGAACTTCGGGCTTGAGGCAAATCCCCGACATTGAGCGTCGGGGATGCGACCCCGACCTACCAAAACCGAAGCATATCGTAGCCATCCGCAACGACCCACCGACCACCGCCTTCCGTCTCCCGGCTTGCGTCCTCCCTCTACCGTCATCCCGGCCGAAGTGAAGCGGAGAGCCGGGATCTCGAACTCCGCAATCGCATCACAGGTTGGATTTGGGATAGGGGTCGGGAAGGCAGAGCCTCCCCGCCCTCCGAACCGTACGTGCGGTTCTCCCGCATACGGCTCTCCAGTCGGTGGTTTCCTCATCGGGATTGACGCGCCGCGGCGTGGGCTTCATAGAGTGTGAAAAGTCCATGCTCGGCGAAGAAGGCATTGGGCCAGCGCCGTTGATCATTGACGCATCGACCCTGGCTGGGGCGACCAGCTTGCTGTCGCAGAAGCCGCCGCATTCGACGGCGGATGAAGCCGTCCATATACCGCAACACCCCGGGACTGCCATG
>JBLRWT010000214.1:0-4587 GCA_047921095.1 Wenzhouxiangella sp.
CCAGCGCCGATGCCTTTTCAAGCTGTGTCCGAACAATCGTCAGTAGACGATTGTTATCCCACGGTTTCTCAAGGAAATCCGCGGCACCCTTCTGCAAGGCCTGCACAGCCAGGTCGATCGACCCCCAGGCCGTCATCGCGACCAGCGGCCGGTCACCGTCCAGCGCACGCATCCGGTCCAGCAGCTCCAATCCTTCGCGTCCGGACGTGGTATCGCGCGAGTAATTCATGTCGAACAGCACCAGCGCGACGGGGTCGCCCTCCAGTGCCGATAGCGCCGCATCCGGGTCGGCCGCCCTGATCACGCGGTAGCCTTCACCGCCCAGCAGCAGCGCCACCGCCTCACGCACGTCGGGCTGATCGTCGACGACGAGAATTACCGGGGAGTCAATGCTCATGACGGGTCTGGCCACGGGTTGATGACTTCAACGCCCAGTGACTCGAAATCTCGCTCATTGCGCGTGACCAGCGACAGCCGATGCTCCATGGCAGTCGCCGCAAGCAGGCTGTCGATCACCGGTGGCGTGCGGCCGCGCGCCATGGCGTGACCACGCAACAGCCCCCAACGTGCGGCGATGCGCTCATCAATGGCCAGAACGCGCCGATCAAAGCGCGGCAGCAGGATCCTATCCAGCCAGTCCTGCAATGCAGTGGCTTTCGCGGTACCGGCAACCCGGGCAATGCCCTGCCGGATCTCGCCGAGGACCAGGACGCTGAGAAATGTTCCCGGAGAGTCGTGGCGATCCAGCCAGCCCTGCACGGCCGGCTCCGGCTGCGGCTTCAGGCATTCGGTGACAACGCAAGTGTCGAGCAGGTAACTCACGGCAACTGGTCTCGTCCGGTGTCGTCACGCCGCTCGAACAGTTCGGGATCGATGTCCCTGGGCGCCGTGCGGCAAAGATACGCGCCCAGCGGCTCACGCACGCCACACAACGCGCGATATTCACGCTCGGAAAGCACCACGGCGGTTTCCTTGCCGCGCACGGTGATGACCTGCGGACCGGAAGTGTTGGCGGCCTTGATCACCTCACTCAGCCGATTCTTCGCTTCCTGCAGTTGCCAGCTCATTTACGCCTCCTGTCCAGACTGTCTAGATGGATCATGATAACCGCTTTGGAGCTTCCAGCGAAGGCACTTTACTCTTTGGCGCGTGGCAACCGCAGCCACGCCACCGATACTCAACGCAATGAGAATTATCACACTCAGCGAAAACCCGGGCGCGCGCAGCAGGCGGCGAAACGCGTGACGCAACTCCATCGACAAACTAACGTTCATTGTTCTCTCCAGGAGGACTGCCGAGACTCGACGGGCGATGAAGTAATTGTCATTGAAAGTAGGAATTCTTACAATTCAGGTAAGAAATCCTCGCTGACCTGCCATGACCACGACCGTCTCTGAAAAAGGCCAGATCACGATTCTGAAGCGGTTGCGCGACCGCCTTGGCATTCGGCCGGGCCAGAAACTTGAAGTGAAAGAGGATCACGGGAATCTGATCCTGTCCAAGTGCGTTGCGCGCGATCCCCTTGACCGCCTGGTCGGTATCCTCAAGCTTGATAAAAGCACCGACGAGATCATCGAAGAACTGCGTGGGCCGGTGGACGCCTGTGATTGCTGACCCGCGACCGTGGTTTCTTCCGGACGTACTTTCAGGATCTTGCTGTCCTCGATCCAGCCAGACAGTAAACAGGATTCATTCCAGATATTGTTCAACATGATTGGAATCTCCATTGATCTTCAGGGATTGCCCGGACCTGTGCGGCGTTGATACGTCACTCATGCCGCAACGCCTGCACCGGTTGCACGGCTGCCGCACGCCGCGCCGGCAACCATCCGGCAAGCAGTACGATCGTCAGCAGGAGCAGCGCGGCGCTCACCGAGATCAGCGGCTCGAACGGCGAGATGCCGTAGAGCAGACCGGCCGAGAGGCGACCCAGCAGGAACGCCAGCGTGGAGCCAATCGCGATGCCGGTCACGGCAAGCACCAGCGCGTAGCGCAGCATCATCCGCCTCAGCGCCACCGGGCTGGCACCGAGCGCGGCACGCAGGCCGAGCTCGGTCGAGCGTTGTGCCATAGAGAAATTCAGCACGCCGAACAGCCCGGCGGCGGCCAGCAGCGTGGCCAGGCCGGCGAAAAGACTGGCCAGCGTGCCCATCAGGCGTTCGATGATGATGGTCTCTCGCGAACTGCGCTTGAGCGTTGTCAGGTGCTCGACCGGCAGATTCGGGTCAGATTCCGCGACTAGCGGCGGAATCGCGCGCATCAGCGCTTCGGGATCGCCGGGCGTGCGCACGTAAAACAGCGCGCCGCCCAAGTCGGGCATCTGCCTGCTTGGCACAAAGAACTGTGGCGGCGGGTCGTCCTTGATCGTCGAGTAACGCGCATCGGCGACCAGCCCGACGATCTCGATGTCGAGCTCGACCGCATCTCCAGTGGCACGTGCCATGCGCTTGCCGATCACGGCGTCGCCCAGGTCGAACTTCTCGGCAAACGCGCGGTTGACGATTGCGACCTTTGGGCGTCCTTCGGTGTCCCGTACGGTGAAGCTTCGCCCGGCCAGTAGCGGAATCGAAAGGGTCTCGAAAAAGCGCGGCCCGACAACGTTGAGGTTCGAGCGGGTATCGGTATCCGGCGATGCCTCGAAGCCCTCCACCGACACGTTATTGCCCCAGTTGTTGTAGGTCAACAGTGGCACCGACGAGATCGTTGCTGATTGAACACCGGGCAGTTCGTTGAGGTGCTGCTCGAGTTCGGCGAATAACGTCGCGGAGCGCTCGGCCGGATAGCCGTTCCGCGCCGGCGAGATTGAGAATGCCACGACCCGATCAATATTCATGCCCAGGTCGACCCGCGCGACGTTGAACAGGCTCTGGATGAACAATCCCGACACGACCAGCAATGTCAGCGCCAGGGCGATCTGGCCGATCACCAGCGTCGAGCGCAGACGACTGGAAAAACGACTTCCCCCGGAGCGCCCGGCCTGCTCGCGGATCGCCGCGATCGGACGACTGCCGAGCGCCTGCAGCAGCGGCACGGCCCCGGCCAGCAGCATTGCGGCCAAAGAAACAGCGATCCCGGTGGCCAGCACCCGCCAGTCCAACGACGCGCTTAACGCCGAACTGATCGGATCGGGGATCAGACCCAGCACGACATGCAGGGTCGCGATCGCAACCGGTACGCAGGCCAGCGCGCCGAGCAGCGCAAGAAAACCGAGCTGCAGCGCCTGGCGATTCACGATCTTGCGGCGGCCGGCGCCCAGCGCCATGCGCACGGCGGTCTCGCCGCGATCGCTGATTGCCATGGCGAGCAGTAGATTGGCAATATTGACGCATGCAACCAGCAATACCAAGCCAGTCACGGTCAGCAGCAAGGTCAGCGGCGTGCGCGCAGCGTCGCTGACGTTCGACATGCCGGCGCCGATTGGACGAAGCTCCAGGCCGCGTGCGAGAAAACGCTCGCGCCACTGATCGCTGATTTCGTTGAGCAGCGGCGCATCCATTTCCCGCATGATGGCGCGATAGTGCGGCTCCAGAATCCCGATGACCCGCTCCGGCGCGATGTCGGGCGACAGCCGCATGATCAGATAGATCCAGTAATTGTTGCGCGGCTCGATCCGCCAACTCATATTTGCCAGTTCCCTGACCATCGTGATCGGCACGAAAATATCGGTTGGGTCGAAGCGATTGACCCCGACGAACTCGCTCGGCGCGACCCCGATGATCTCCATGGCTCGACCGTTGACGATGAGGGTGCGGCCGAGAACGTCCCGGTCGGCACCGAACTCGCGCCGCCAGTAGTCGTACGCCAGCACCACCGCGTCGCCCTCGCCGGCCTCGGTATACTCGCCGGGTCGGAACAGACGACCCAGTGCCGGAGCCAGATTCATGACCGCAAAGTAATTGGGTGTCACAAAGCTGCCTGAAGCAGTCGTGGTCTGGCCGTCGAAGCCGAGATTCGCACCGAAGTTTCGGAAACCCGCCAATCCCTGGTGTGGCGCGTCGATCGTCTTGAGGTCCTGCCACATCGAGTAGCTGAACACGTACAGATCGTCGCCGGTGCCGTCGACGCTGTTCGATCCCTGCCTCGGCCCGGGCGAGGCCAGCGCGTGGAGACGGTCGGGCTGAGCAACCGGCAGTTGCTCCAGAAACACCTGGTGAAAGATCGAAAAGATCCCGGTATTGACCCCGACGCCAAGAGCCAGCATGACCACGATCAGACCTGAAACACCCTTTCTCCGAAGCAAGGGCCTCAATCCGTCGCGCAGCATCGAAGGCAGAATCATCGTTCATCCCCATTGCGGAGATTCTCGGCCATGGCTTGCTTCCGGCTCCGCACCGTCCCGGGGCTGCCCGAAAGCGCTACGTAAAAAAGCCGCCGCTGGCGCGCCAGACGCGTGAACCAGCCACGTTGCACTGGAGATCGGGTCAAGTTCGGATTTTGCATCGCGGGCTCCTGGGGCACAGACTCTGGGCTCATTCCGTCAGTTCGGCAGACGAATTCGATCCCTGCCGATTGCTGCGCACCTTCTCGATCTGCTCTTCCAGCCTCTGCTCTTCATCCTGGCGGAGCTTGTGCAGTGTTTCCTCATCG
>JBLRWT010000215.1:0-4562 GCA_047921095.1 Wenzhouxiangella sp.
CTCAGCATGGCGCGGCCACCCAGTGATTCAACTGCGCCAAAGCTCTTCCCCGGTCTTCGTTTCCCTGCTACAATTAGCGGGATTTGCAGGGCGATGATCTTTATTTCGCCCCGCATTCGCTTTACTGATGTGATTTTGCCTCTCGATCCTTGGTGCAGATGGCCCGGCAAGGCGATAACAAACCCAGTGCGATTGATAGCGAGCCGGCCGTGTCAGAAGCCCATTTTGCCAAGACGGTTGCCTGGTTACTACGCGTTCAGGCCTTGCTGGCCGGAATGGCGGCTGTTTTGTTTGCCGTGATCGGCGGGCTGGATCAGGCCCTGGCAGCATTGATCGGTGGCGGCATCGGCGTGGTATTGACCGCAGTCACGGCGCTCCGCATCGGGCTGTCGCTGAGTCAGGACCCGCAGGCGATGATCGGCGCCTTCTACCGCGCCATGGCCTTCAAGCTGGTGCTGGCGGTGATCTTGTTTGTCATCGTCGCGAAATGGTTTTCCGGCTATTTTGGGCCGGTTTTGATCGGATACGTGGCCACAATTGCGGCCTACTGGCTGGCAATGTGGCGCATGGCGCACATACCGCCGAATGTTGACAACCAGGAATAACGGGATTTTTAGCAGACATGGCTAGCGGACCGACGCCGACAGAGTACGTCAAGCACCACATCACCAACCTCAGTTACGGTGAAGGCATGTGGACCATCCATGCCGATACCCTGGTGGTGTCCTGGATTCTTGGCCTGTTTTTCCTGTTCTTCTTCGCGCTCGCCGCCCGCCGCGCCACCGTTGGCGTGCCCGGCAAGCTGCAGAATTTCGTCGAGATGCTGGTCGACTTTGTCGACAACTCGGTCAAGGAAAGCTTTCATGGCCCGCGCAACTTCGTCGCCCCCCTGGCGCTGACGATTTTCGTCTGGGTCTTCCTGTGGAATCTGATGGACCTGATTCCGGTCGACTTCGTGCCGTTGCTGACCTGGAAGCTGTTCGGTCTCGAGTACACCCGGATCGTCCCCTCCGCGGATATCAACGCGCCATTTGGCCTGTCGTTCACGGTCCTGGCCATCATTCTGATCTACAGCGTCAAGGGCAAGGGCTTCATCGGCTTCGGCAAGGAATTGCTGTTTCACCCCTTCGGCAAGAATCCGCTGCTGTGGCCGGCCAATATCCTGCTCAACCTGGTCGAGATGATCGCCAAGCCGGTTTCGCTGGCGCTGCGACTGTTCGGCAACCTGTATGCCGCCGAATTGATTTTCGTGCTGATCGCCCTGCTGCCCTGGTGGATTCAATTCATCCCCGGCGGCGCCTGGGCCGTGTTCCATATTCTGGTCGTTCCGTTGCAGGCCTTTATCTTCATGACCTTGACCATTGTCTACCTGTCACTGGCCTACGAAGAGCACTAGCCCTTGCCATAAGGACGCCAGGATTCATTAGTTTTACCCGACGTTATTGTTTTATTTGTTGATTATTCCGCACCGACTTTTAGGAGACACCAAGTGGAAACCATTGCTCTGATCGCTCAAGTCCAGTCCAGCACCGCCATCGCGGTCGGCCTGATCTTCGCCTTTGCCGCGCTCGGCACCGGAATCGGTTTCGGTCTGCTCGGCGGCAAGTTCCTGGAAGGCGCAAGCCGTCAGCCGGAACTGGCAGGCATGTTGCAGGTTCGCATGTTCATCATCGCTGGTCTGCTTGACGCCCTGTCCATCATTGGTGTCGCCTTTGCCGCCCTGCTGATGTTCGCCAACCCGCTGCTGGCTGCGCTGGGCGCCTGACTGTCAGCCGTTCACTCTCTACTAGCAACAAAATCTAGGGTTTCGATATGGACCTAAGTATCGGCACAATTGTCGGCCAGGCATTGACCTTCCTGGTCTTCATCTTCGTCACGATGAAGTACGTCTGGCCACCGCTGGTTCAGGCGATGGAAGAGCGTCGGCAGAAGATCGCCGAAGGCCTGGCCCAGTCTGAAGAGGCCGAGCAGGCGCTCGATCGCGCCCGCGCCGAGGCCGAAGACATCATCCGCGAATCGCGTCGCAAGGCCGGTGAAATCCTCGAGCAGGCCAGTCAACGTGGCAATCAGCTGGTCGAACAGGCCAAGCAGGATGCCCTGACCGCGCGTGATCGCCAGGTTACAGCCGCCGAGGCCGAGATTCGCCAGGCCACTAACCAGGCGCGTGAAGCCTTGCGCGAGCGCCTGTCCGAGCTGGCCGTCAGTGGCGCAAGCCGGGTGATCGAGAAGGAAATCGATGCCAGCAAGCATCGTGACATGCTCGACAAGCTGGCCGCGGAGCTCTAGGCCATGCTGAATCGAACCACGCTGGCCCGCCCCTACGCTCGCGCTGCCTTCCAGGTTGCGAGCAAGGGATCCGCTTCGGCGACCTGGAGCAACAACCTGGCACTCGCGGCCACGGTGGTCTCGAGTCCCGATGTTCACCAGTTGATCGGTGATCCCCGGGTCGGGCGTGAGCAGGTTCTGGCGCTGTTCGCCAGTGTCGGCGAGGATCGTTTCGACGCCTCGTTCAACAACTTCCTGCAAGTCTTGGCCACCTATGGCCGGCTGGAGCTGTTGCCTGAGATTGCAGCTCAGTTCGAGCATCTTCGGCGTGAAGCCGAACAGCGCATCCGGGTCGAGGTGTCCTCGGCGATGGCCATGAGCGACGATGAAGCGGCTGCGCTGAAGGAACGACTCAAGGCCCGGTTTGCGCGCGAAGTCGACCTCGAGATCAAGGTCGACGAGTCGCTGATCGGGGGTGCGGTCATTCGCGCCGGCGATCAGGTCATCGACGGCAGCGTGCGCGGCCGGCTGGAAAAGCTTAGTCGTCAGCTCCATCGCTAGCTTGATAAGGCTAGGTGAACAAGTCAACCGGTCCGGTTCGTTCGGACGCCGGACCAAGAATTTACTTTTAAGGATTGCAAGATGCAACAGACCCTTAACCCGACAGAAATCTCCGACCTGATCCGCAAGCGTGTGGAGCAGTTTGAAGTCACCGCCCAGGCCCGCAACGAAGGCACGGTGGTCAGCGTATCCGACGGCATCTGCCGTCTGCACGGCCTGGCTGACGTCATGCAGGGCGAGATGATCGAGTTTCCCGGCGACACCTACGGGCTGGCGCTGAACCTCGAACGCGACTCGGTCGGTGTGGTGATCATTGGTGATTACGAGCATATTCGCGAAGGCGACACCGCCCGTTGCACCGGCAAGATCCTGCAGGTGCCGGTGGGTGAAGGCCTGTTGGGCCGTGTGGTCGACGCGCTCGGAGAGCCGATCGATGGCGCCGGCCCGATCAATGCTTCCGGCAGCGAGCCGATCGAAAAGATCGCCCCGGGCGTCATCGCCCGTCAGTCGGTCAATCAGCCGGTCCAGACCGGCCTGAAGTCAATCGATGCCATGGTGCCGATTGGCCGCGGCCAGCGCGAGCTGATCATCGGTGACCGCCAGACCGGCAAGAGCGCGGTTGCGATCGACGCCATCATCAACCAGAAGGGCACTGGCATCAAGTGCATCTACGTGGCCATCGGACAGAAGTCGTCGTCGGTCGCCAACGTGGTTACCAAGCTCGAAGAGCATGGCGCCATGGAGCACACCATCGTGGTCGCCGCGAATGCTTCCGACTCGGCCGCGATGCAGTACATCGCTCCTTACGCCGGTTGCGCCATGGGCGAGTATTTCCGTGATCGCGGTGAAGATGCGCTGATCATCTATGACGATTTGACCAAGCAGGCCTGGGCTTACCGCCAGGTCTCCCTGTTGTTGCGTCGTCCGCCGGGCCGTGAAGCCTACCCGGGGGATGTGTTCTACCTCCACTCCCGCCTGCTGGAGCGCGCCGCACGGGTCAACGCCGACTACGTCGAAAAGATGACCAACGGCGAAGTGAAGGGCAAGACCGGTTCACTGACCGCACTGCCGATCATCGAAACCCAGGCTGGTGACGTTTCGGCTTTCGTGCCGACCAACGTGATCTCGATCACCGATGGCCAGATCTTCCTGGAAACCGACCTGTTCAACGCCGGTATCCGCCCGGCCATCAACGCCGGCCTGTCGGTCTCGCGCGTCGGTGGGGCTGCCCAGACCAAGATCATCAAGAAGCTCGGTGGCGGTATTCGCCTGGCGCTGGCCCAGTATCGTGAACTGGCGGCGTTTTCGCAGTTCGCATCCGACCTCGATGAAGCCACCCGCAAGCAGCTCGAGCGCGGCCAGCGCATCACCGAATTGATGAAGCAGGCCCAGTACTCACCGATGAGCGTGGCCGAAATGGCAGTCAGCCTGTTCGCCGGCAACGAAGGCTACCTGGACGATCTGGCGCTGAACAAGGTGGTTTCTTTCGAAGCCGCGCTGCGTGATCACATGGGCAGCGCCCACGAGGATCTGCTCGACCGGATCAACAAAACCGGCGACTACAACGATGAAATCGCCGCCGAGCTCAAGGCCGCCCTGGACAACTTCAAGGCGACCGGCAGCTGGTGATGAAAGATGGTGAGAAGGGTAGAGGAGTAGAAGGAAGAGGGTTTTTGATTTCCCTTCCCCCCTCTCTCCTTCTCCTCCTCTCCCCCGCCGGGTCGAAGCCGGGCTGC
>JBLRWT010000216.1:0-4526 GCA_047921095.1 Wenzhouxiangella sp.
CGCCAAACAGCGTGATCGAATAAAACCCCGAAGGGCAGGGAGAAGATAAACATGAATACCAGCACGCGCTTGATGAAGACCATAGTGATGGCGGTGGCCGGCCTCGCGCTGGTCGGCTGTGGTCGCGATTCCGGCGAGCCGGACCAAGCCGAATCATCAGCCGCGGTGCAACTGACCGGTGAGGCCTTCTATGCCGAGCGCATCGTCATGCCACCGGGGTCCTGGCTGGAGGTCGAGCTGGTCGACGAAGAGGCCGATCATGTCCTTGCCCGTCAACGACTTGAAGATATCGGTGCGCCACCGTACCCATTTGAACTCAACGTAGGGCAGGGCGCCTTGCGGCCGGACGGCGCCTATACCGTCCTGGTCACCCTGTTCCTGCCTGACGGCAGTCCGCGTTTCGCTGCCGAATCGCCTGTCGACCCGAATCGTCGCGACACATCAACCATTCAACTGCAGGCGGTTGATTACAGCGAGCAGGACAGGGAGGTCGAGGACACGACCGAATGGATCTCCTGGCGTTGTGAGGAGATCCCAGTCGATGTTCGGGTGACAGGAGATGATAAAGCCGTGCTGGTTCTGCCATGGCAGGACCATGCCCTGCAGGTCGAGCCATCTGCAAGCGGCGCGCACTACTGGAGCGAGGCCATTGAGTTCTGGTCGCGCGGTCACGAAAGCGCCCGGTTGAGTCTTGAAAGCCGGCCGGATATCGACTGTCGCCCGGCCGATGACGCGTCACCCTGGACCGCGGCCCGCGAGCGTGGCATTGGTTTTCGCGCCAGCGGCAACGAGCCCGGCTGGCTGATGGAAGTTCGCAATGGTGATCAGGCTCGATTGCATTTACTGCTCGACTACGGCGCCCACGAACTCAACTTCGACGACATTACCGTGCTGCCCGATCAGAACGGTTTCATCGCCCATGCCCCGGGCAACCACGTCGAGATTCAACTCATCCACGAAACCTGCCACGACACCATGGTCGACTGGACCTTCCCGGTTCGGGTCGAGATGACTCTCAATGACCTCAATATGAGCGCCTGTGGCCGCTTCTTTGGTGTACCCTTGCCCTAACTTTTCCCAGGCTTGATGATGTCCACCAACCCGACCCGCAACCTCGCCCTGTTCTGCGACTTCGAGAACGTCGCACTCGGCGTCCGCGATGCCCGCTACGACGCTTTCGATATCCAGAAAGTACTTGAGCGGCTGCTGCTCAAGGGCAACATCGTGGTCCGCAAGGCCTATTGCGACTGGGGCCGCTACGGTGGCTTCAAGGCCGCCATGCACGAGGCCGCCTTCGAGCTGATCGATATTCCGCACGTGCGCCAGTCGGGCAAGAACTCCGCCGACATCCGCATGGTGGTCGATGCGCTCGACCTCTGCTACACCAAGGGCCACGTCGATACCTTCGTCGTCATCTCCGGCGACTCCGACTTCTCGCCCCTGGTGTCCAAGCTGCGCGAAAATAACAAGACTGTCATTGGTGTCGGCGTCAAGAGCTCGACCTCCGACCTGCTGATGGCCAACTGCGACGAGTTCATCTTCTACGACGATCTGATCCGCCAGGACCGCAAGAAGACCGAAGGCCGCGCCAAGAAAGCCAGCAAGAAAAAGACCAGCAAGAAGACTGCGCAAAAAACCACCGACGACAAGGCGCAGGAAGCATTCGACCTGGTGCTTGAAACCACCGAAGCACTGTTTGGCGACCGCGACGCCGACGAAAAAGTCTGGGGCTCCATGGTCAAGCAGGCACTCAAACGCCGCAAACCCGGCTTCAGCGAGTCCTACCACGGCTTCAAAAGCTTCAAGCAGTTACTACAGGAAGCGGAAAAACAAGGCATGCTGACCCTGCAGCATGATGAGAAATCGGGTGGTTATATCATCACCGGGTATCGCTCAGAGGATTAGGGGTAGGCCGCTTTTCAGCGGCAGAGTTCGCTCCCCCAGTCCATTGTCATCCCGGACGTGATACGGGACCTCGAGCACCTTTCATCTTTTACCGTTGACCTTCGCTGCCCGGCGCAGGCCCCAGGTAACCCTCCGGCGCCAGGCAGGTGGCCAGCATGACGTCGTTGATGTCACGATGGTCGGTCCAGGCGGGAAACTCACGATGCTCGGGCTGCAACCATGTCCGTTCGATTTCCTCGGCGAGCGACAGCCAATCCGAAATCCCGGTGAGTGAAGTGTTGAGCTGGTCCCTGTCGCTCCGCGAGGACGTAATCGCGGCCAGCCGGTCGACCGCCCGAAGTCCCGTCGCCAGTCCCAATTCGCGGAAGGCCAGCCGATGCGCTGGCGGCATCGCGAACTGGCGTTGCCCGGACATGGCTTCCAGGCCCGCCGCGCTGGCGTCGACAAGCTCTGCAATGTCGTCCCGCGAGACGTCTTCGACATCGGACAGAATCCGGAACAACTGCCAGGCGTCGACGAGCAATCCGCCAATACCCAGCGCGTCGCCGCTCGCCTGGTCGCGATCAGCAAACATCTTCCTGATTATGTACGTCCTTCAGCCATCGGCCAGACGGCTGGATGGCGGCAGGCGGCGAGTGGCGTCACCTGCTCCTCCTGCCGTGGGTCTATCGGCGTTGATCAATGCCTAAGGTTCCGCGGCGCTTTGGTGCCACTGAAACTGCTTTGGAGGGCGTCCGGGCTTGAGCAACTCCTTGATGGCGCCGGGATGGGGAAGGATGCGGCAGGGATCGCGCCGTCTTCCGCGACCCACGGCACGAGCAGCAGGTAACACCACTCCCCGCTGACAGTTTCGTGCAATGGGCGGGTTTGGACCGAACAAACCCTCAGTTTCCTGCATCGGGGGGTGTCGTGGGCTTCGGCCCGGCCGGGGCGCGGAAATCTTACTGAACCCATCAGCCTCTTTGCGAACCAAAGAACTTTTTAGGAAACCCACGCCACTGCAGTTTTACCAGCGGGTATTCGTGGGTCCCCGGCCCCCGAATGTCAGACCACGTCATAAGCGCCGATCGCCCCGGCCGGGTCGAAGCACTCGGCATCACCCGATGCTCGAAGCCATCGACAGGCACAGGTTTGCCGGACTTGAACAGGTTTTAAAATAGGTGGGCAGTAGCTGAGTTACGTACATAATCAGGAACATATTTGCTTGGTAACTTGCTATTTGCTCTGCTCAGTTGGTTCTAACTGCTTGTCTGACTTTCTGCACTACGCTGGAGTCTTCTTGCGGCACTCTTCGCCTCACTAAGCAGGCTTTCCCAGTCTTCCGGTGGATTGCCGCTGTCGAGCATTTGACGAAAAACTCGGTAGGCATCGGACTTGCTCTCGTACGACCTCAAGTTGGTGGTGTCATTGACCCAGGCATAGACAATGATCTTGCTGGATGAGTGATAGCGGAAAAACAATCGATATTGCTGGAAGAACTTCGCACGGAACCAGTGCTTCTTGCTATTTCCGAGGGTATTTCCTTGCCGGTAGTCGGGCCGTGTTGGGTCTTGCGGGACGACCTCAAACATCAGTTTCCGGATTGCCGCCAGGCGCTTCGTTGCGTTTTTTTGCTTATATGTGGCAGGAGTCTTTTTACGCAGGGATTCGACCTGGCGCGTCAGCGCATCGAGCTGATCCAGGAAAAGCGGATGAGCGAACAGCGTCCAGCCATTGACGACCAACGGCGACGAGCCGCCCAGGCTCACTCGTCCTCGTCCGCCAGCGGTGCATTCAGGTCAACTTCTATATCGCCCACCAGCCCTTCGATTCGTTGCGCGAGACCAGTATCCAGCGCTTTCAGGTGCTCTGGATGGCGACTGATGTCGGCGGCCAGAAAATCGAGAAAGCGGCCCAGGGCGGGGTCGTCGGTCTCTCTTTCGATCGCTCGCGTTAGCAGGACCTCGCCATTCGGCTGAACGACGAAACGCAGCTTGTCGCGCTTTTGCAGCGACAACGCCTTGCGGACCGAGGCTGGTACGGTGGTCTGGTAGCGATCGGTCAATCGGGATTCAGCTTCGAAAACTGAGTTCATGCAATCTTTCTCCGAAATCGGGTACACAATGTGTGATGGTAATGCAAATGCATTGTTCATGCAAATGCATTGACAAGCCGACAACGTGGTTTCTAACCTCGGAGCGGCTAGAATCAGTGGCCAACTTCGCGCAAGAAAAGGACAGATGCCGTGCCCGATTTCGAGCTTGACGAACGTCTGGCCAATGATTCCTTGCCGTTGCTTGATCTCGAGCTTTGCAGTTTGCGGCTGATGAACGATGACCGTTTTCCCTGGTTGCTGCTGGTGCCGCGGCGTGCGGGGTGTGTCGAGGTTCTGGATCTGGACGAGAATGATCAGGACTTGCTCTGGGGCGAGATCCGCCAGGTGGCCGCTGCCTTGCGCGCAGTGGTGCAACCGGACAAGCTCAATATCGCCGCACTGGGCAATGTGGTTGCGCAGTTGCATGTGCATGTGATTGGCCGCTTTCGCGATGATGACGCCTGGCCGGCGCCAGTCTGGGGCGTGGGGCAGGCCAGGTCCCGGAAGGATGGCGGAGCGGAACTGATCCGGTTGCTGCGGCAGGCCC
>JBLRWT010000217.1:0-4522 GCA_047921095.1 Wenzhouxiangella sp.
AGTAAAAACGCCAGGTCCTTGAAGAACGAAGGTTTCTTGCCTTCGATCTGGTGGCCGATGAACTGGCCGATCCAGGCGCCGATGAATACGGCGACGGCCAACTGCCAGAGCGCCATGGTCAGGATATTTTCCAGCAGCCAGCACAAGAGCAGCGAGGCCAGCATGAACAGGCCGATACTGATCGAGAGCCGGGGAGACAGGGCAACGTAATAGCCCTGCACGGCAATCGTGGCTGCGACGGCCCAGTTCAGCCACGGCACCGGTGAGGGTATGGACCAGATCAGGGCGATCACGCTCCAGAGGATCAATGGCACGCATACCCAGTGAATCTGCTTGTTGGTCGGGTTGCGATGACTTTCGCCGTATTCGGCAAACCAGCTGTCGGCTGAACGCATTTCTCCTTGCTCCCCATGCATTGAAAAAATAATGATAGCTCAAACGGCTCAGGGTTCCTCGCGCCTGTGCGTCGGCCCGAAGAAGGCGCTCCAGTTGTCCGCAACCGTTTGTTCAACGGCCTCCGGCAGGATTTGATCGGGACTGCGTTCGAGCCAGTTGAGGTGCCGTCGGTTGGACAGGACTTGCCAGGCTGCGTTGAGATCATCGGCTCGATCTGGCTTGATCCAGCCAATTTCTGCAAGTTGGTGGAATTGCTCATTGGGCGCACGAGCGTTGGCCAGTTGCGGGTGTCGGGCCGCCTGGGTGAGGATTCCCAGCTCAGCAATGTACTGCACGTCCGTCAGCCGGGCCTTGATCGGGTCCTCGCGTCGCTCGCGCTGCTGTCGCAAGCGCATGGCGGCCAGATCCGTTCGAACCTGGCTTTCTTGCCGCACCTGGCAAAGCACTCGCAGACGCGCCTGCTCAAACCCGGTCGCCAAGGTGGGATTGCCCGCCACCCAGCGCGCCCGGATCAGCGCCTGGTGCTCCCAGGTCCATGCGTTGGTCGCTTGATAGTCGGCGAAGGCATCAAGGCGACTGACCAGCAAGCCCGACTGCCCATTGGGTCGAAGGCGGGTATCGATCTCGAACAAACGCCCCCCGGGTAGCAGCATCTGCATGAAGCTGATCAAACGCTGCGCCGTACGGACCGGCGCCGGTCCGTCATCATGCAGAAAAACCAGGTCCAGGTCCGATTCATAGTGCAGCAGGCCGGCGCCGAGATTGCCGTAGCCAATCACTGCAAGGTCAGGTTCGTTCTCGCTGATCAGGGCCAATACCTTGGTGAGGATGGTTTCGGCAATACCGGTCAATTGTTGAGCGGCCTGGTGGGCGTCGAGGCGCTCGTCCAGTTCTGCCAGGGCGGTTCGGAGATAGCCGGCCTGGCGCCAGCGGCCCAGGGCATGCAGCGTGGCTTCCGGATCATTCGGCTCCGGGTCCGGGGGGGTCGGCAGGTCGAAGCCATGTATGGGATCGAGCAGGTCATCAAGCAACTGAGGGGAGGCGACGATCCATTCGGCCAGGCGGGAACTGGCGCGAAAAACCCGGATCAGTCTGGCCAGCGTCGCCGGACGCTCGTACAGCAGCGCGAGGTAGGCCGATCGACGACTGATCTGGTCCACCAGGTGAAGCAGGTCTTCGAGCCCCGTATCCGGCGGTTGGTGCTTTCCTGTCTCTTCGAGCAACAGCGGCATCAGTTTTTCCAGCCTGCGATGGCCTTCGGCGCTCAGGGCCCGGTTGGCGGTGCGTTGATGCAGGGTTTCGAGCAATCCTGCAATGGCCTGGGGGCGGGCGAAGCCCGCTTGATCCAGACGCTGTTCGAGATCTGATTCTGGTGGCCAAAGCCGGGCGCCGACGCCGGCGCGAGCGCCGGGCTCGCGAAAGCGCTCCGAAAACAGCCTTCGTACCTGATGGCGATGATGATTGATTTCCTCCTTGAGCGCAGACCAGGAGTCATGCCCCATCAGCTCGGCGAGGTACGCCTGCCCCTGGTCGTCCTCAGGCAGGTGATGGCCCTGGCGCGCGGTCATGGCCTGTAGTCGATTTTCCAGGATACGCAGAAAGCTGTAGGCCTGCTCGAGCTGCCTGCCGGTGGCGCCCTTGAACAGGCCCAGGTCCACCGCCGCCGTCAATGCCGGTAAAAAGCCACGGCTGCGCAATGCTGGCACGCGTCCGCCCCGCAGAATCTGCTGGCTCTGAACCAGGAACTCCAGTTCGCGAATGCCGCCCGCGCCGCGCTTGATATCGTCGCGTTGCGAGCGTGCGCGACTGCTGGCATCAATCCGGGAATGCAGATCGCGCAGGCTGTCGAAAATACCGTAGTCCAGGTAGCGTCGAAACACGAACGGCTGCAATGTATTGAGCAGATGATCGGCGGTTTCCGTGTCACCGGCCGCTGGACCCGCCTTGAGCCAGGCGTAGCGCTCCCAGGTTCGTCCTTCGCCGACGAAGTATTGCTCCATGGCGGAGACCGACCAGACCAGGGCGCCGCTGTCTCCGAAGGGCCGGAGTCGGGTATCGACGATCCAGACCCGCCCATCTTCGGTCACCGTATCGAGCAGTTTGATCAGCTCGCGCGCGACCCGTTTGAGGTACTCGGCTGCTTCCAGGCGTCGTGGGCCGGTGCTGATTGCCTTGCGTCCCGTCCAGGCAAAGACCAGGTCGACGTCCGAATTGAAATTCAGCTCATCGCCGCCCAGCTTGCCCAGACCCAGAATCGAGAGTCGAATGGGTTGACCATCGGCGGCCAGCAGTTGACCGTGGCGCTCGGCCACGCTGCGCTCGGCAACCGCCAGGGCCAGGTCGAGGCAGTCCCTGGCCAGCGCCGATATCTGGCGGCCCGTCTGGGCAATATCGTTCTGGCCGGTCAGATCGCGCCACAGGATATTGACTGACGCAAGTTGCCGGTATTGGCGCAGGGCCTTTTGCGGATCGTCGTGCAGCAACTCATCACTGGGTCTGTCAACCGGATTTGCAGGATCGCCGGCTTCGGGAAAGCGTCGTCCCGCTTCGGCAGCAAATGTGCTGAGCCGCTTGAGGTCGTCGACGGTGATATCAATGGCTCGCCTCATGTCCGGGTCTCGCGGGCGGCGTGGACCAGGGTGCGAAACAGGGCGCGTTGTTCAGGCCGTTGGGGCAGGTATTCGGGGTGCCACTGGACGCCCAGCATGTAGGGTTTGTCGCGGTGTTCGATAGCCTGGATGACGCCGTTGTGCTCGCGTGCGCTGATAACCATGCCGTTTCCCAAGCGGTCGATTGCTTGTGAGTGCAGTGCATTGACGCGACCCCTGGTGGTGGCCAGGACGGTTGCCAGCAGTGAGTCCGGTTCGATCTCGATTCGCTTGCGCGGCAAGACGGAGCGCATGGCCGGGTATTCCTCGTAAAAGCCTTCCAGGCTCTGGTGCAGGCTGCCGCCAGCGACCACGTTGAGCAACTGCATGCCACGACAGATGCCCAGGATGGGCAGGCCGCGCTCCAGGGCCGCGCGAATCAATTGCTTTTCCAGTTCGTCTCGTTCGGTGTTCAGGCCACTGAGGCTGGTCGTCAGCACGCGCCGGATGATCAAAACAACCGGAAACAGAACCAGGCCGATGAAACGCCGCCACCCGAGCATTCCCCGATCCTTGAGCTCGTCGAGTTCCGGCCGACGTTCCTGGCCATAGAGCGTGGGGCCGACGTCTGCCCCGCCGCCGATGATCAGGCCATCGACCTGGTCGATGGCGCGCGGCGCACCCGGACGAATGCGGATCGGCTTGCCACCGGCGCGACGGACAGCCCCGGCGGTAAACCACCAGGCTGACAAGCCACCCCGATCCGGCCCGGTCACACCGATTCGCGGTCTTTGCAGCTTCAAGAACGAATCCAGCGCATGGTGCCTGATACCAGCCATTTGAACAGGCTCGATCCGGCCAGTCGACGGTTGCATTCCCGGGCGATGGCATCAGTATCGGCGGCCAGGCGCTCGACTGCTACCCAATCGTTCCACGAGAAGGCCAGTGACCAGTCTGGTTCATCAATCAGGCAGTTGGGCAGGCGATAGTGGAACGCCGGTCGCGGTTTGATCAGCGCTTTCTCAACCGGTGCCTTCAGAACGCGGTCCGAATCGAGAAAGGCAAACAGTGGCAGCAGGTCCAGGGGCCGGTTGCGCGTCGGTGTATAGTCCAGAAAATCATCAATCAATTGAGTCTGGTCGGGACGGTAGCTGTCCTGGAGAACGTGAATCACGTAGTCCTCTGGAAAATCCTGAATATAGGGACTGAGCTTGCGGGCCAAATCGACTTTGTTGCGTTCAAGCAGCCAGTCGAATTTAAGTAGAAAGGCGCGCAATATCGCCAGCAGATGATCGGCCTCCAGGCGGGCCGTCTCGATATTAAGCTGCAGGCCGAAGGCATAGAACGCTGAGGAATGCGTGCCCCTGGCGCCCGCCAGATGCAGTTTCTGACGGATCCGGTCGAGTGTTGCCAGTTCGGTCCAGGGTACCGGCGGCCCGACCAGTTCCAGCGGCACCAGCAGCCCGGCCACCCGGGAAAGGATCGATTCGATATTTTCGCGCGCCGGGCCTTCGCCGATGTCGATGCCGAGCTCGGTC
>JBLRWT010000218.1:0-4512 GCA_047921095.1 Wenzhouxiangella sp.
GCGTAATCCGCCCAGTTTTTCGAACCATGATCTGGGCATGCACAGTCCCTGGTCACCGTAGGGCAGGTTGAACCAGCGCGAGCGAACATTGGCGCCCACGGCGTTGAGCGCGGTCAATCGCGGCCCGTCGTTCAGGAATTTCAGCCAACAGTATCCGAGCGCATCTTCGGCTTGTTCAATGAACGTGGTTATCCGACCGGGGGCATCGTGCGCAAGCTCGCAATCGGCATGCAGGAACCACAGCCAGTCGCCGCTGGCTTGCCGGGCCGCGTGGTTCTGCTGCTGCGCGCGGCCGGCAGGACTGGTCAGCAGATGACATTCCACGGGAACGTTCCACTCGGGTTCGGCGGTTGCGGCCACCAGGATCTGCCACCCCCTGTTCGCGTCGGTCAGTTGCTCAAGCACCTTCGGGCGCACGCGTTCGGTCGGGCCGACGGGTATGACAATCGTCAACGCTGGTAACATTCCGGGTTTATCGATTCGGGTTCAAGCTCATTAGCGTACACCAGACTCCGCCAGCCGGGTTGCCGCCGGCAGGTCGATTTGCCCTGGCAGCAGCCCTGTGCTCCAGCGTCGGACAGACCTTTTTTATCGGCCTGTTCGGTGCGGATTTTCGTGCTGACTATGCTCTGAGCGAATCAGCGCTGGGCGTCATGTACGGTCTGGCCACGCTGGCCAGTGGTTTGCTGATGTTCTGGCTGGGCTCGCTCGCCGATCATTGGCCGATGCGTCGGGCGATCGGCTTGTCGATGCTGGTGCTGGCAAGTGGTGCGCTGATGATCGGCATGAGTGGGCACGTGGCCCTGCTGTTTGCTGGCCTGTTTGTCGTACGCCTGGCCGGGCAGGGGTTGACGGGGCATCTGGCTGTGGTTGCGGCTGCCCGCTATGCAACACGCAGGCGGGGTCGGGCCGTGGCGATGGCAACCTATGGATTCATCCTGGGCGAGGCCCTTTTTCCGATTCTGGTTGCCTGGTCCCTGGGCTGGCTGGACTGGCGTGGCGTCTGGCTGGTGGCTTCGGGCGGTATCGTGTTGCTGGCTTTGCCCGGACTCTATCGGTTGGCGCTGCCACTGGTTGGTCATGGGCCGGCGCCGAATATGGGCTCCGATGAACCCCCGATGGATCGTCGGCGTCTTTTTCGGCACAGCGGATTCCTGCGCGTTCTGGCCGTGGTTCTGGTGCCGCCGCTGGTGGTCACCGCGGTTTTTCTGCATCAGGGCACGCTGGCTGAACGACTGGGCTGGCAATTGAGTGACGTTGCCTATGGGTTCGTTCTGTTTGCCGCCATCCAGGGTCTTTTTGCCTTTGCCGGCGGGCGGCTGATCGACCGCTTCAGTGCCCGTCTGCTGCTGCGCTTTTCCCTCTTGCCGGCCGGGCTTGGCCTGCTTTCCCTGGCACTGGCTTCGCCGTCAACAGCGCTGTGGCTGATGTTTGCGGGCCTGGGCATGACCGCCGGACTGAACGGCGTCATCAGCGGAGCGGTCTGGGTCGAGTTGTTCGGAACTGCGCAACTGGGGATGATTCGGGGCGTCTACGCCGCCCTGATGGTGGTCAGCACCGCAGTCGGCCCGGTGATCCTGGGGCTGCTGTTCGACTGGCAGGTGTCGCTGCTGGCGATCGCCCTGGGTTACCTTGCCTATGCCGTGGTGGTTCCAACTATCCTGGTGCCCGGGATCCTTGGCTTCCGGGAAAAGCAGTCGGGCTGAGTGCTCAGCCTTCCAGTTCCTCCCAGCGTGCGTAAAGCGCATCCAGTTCGAGTTGCAGCGCCTGGGCTTCATTGGTCCGTCGGGTGATTTCCTCGGGGCTCTGGCGGTACAGCGCTGGATCATTCATCTCCATACCGAGCTCGGTCAGACGCTTTTCAATTTTTTCCATCTTGCCCGGCAATTGCTCGAGTTCACGTGCCAGTTTGTAGCTCATCTTTGCTGGCTTGCCTGTCTTTTTTGCCTGTGCGGCCGAGGCGCCAGGTTTGGCGTTGGGTCCGGACGGGCCATCGGCATGGTCCTGGCGCGATTTCTGCCGCAGCCAGTCGCTGTAGCCGCCGACGTATTCCCGCACCTGGCCCTTGCCTTCGAACACCAGGGAACTGGTGACCACCTGGTCGAGGAAGGCGCGGTCGTGGCTCACCAGCAACAGGGTGCCCGGGTATTCGGCCAGCAACTCTTCCAGCAGCTCGAGGGTTTCTGCATCGAGGTCGTTGGTCGGCTCGTCCATCACCAGCAAATTGGATGGGCGGGCAAACAGGCGCGCCAGCAACAGGCGGTTGCGTTCGCCGCCGGACAGCTTCGTGATCGGCGCGCGCGCGCGTTCTGGCGTGAACAGGAAGTCCTGCAGGTAGCCGATGATGTGTTTGCGCTTGCCGTTGATCTCTACGAACTCCCGACCTTCTGACACATTCTCGGCCGCTGTCCAGTCGTCACGTAATACAGCTCGATGCTGATCGTAGTATGCAATTTCCAGGTTGGTGCCAGGCTCGACCGTTCCGTTGTCTGGCTCAAGTTGACCGAGCAAAAGCTGCAGCAGAGTGGACTTGCCGCTGCCGTTGGGGCCGAGCAGGCCGATCCGGTCGCCACGCATGATGGTGGTGGAGAAATCCTTGACCATCAACTTGTCGTCCCAGGCAAAGGTCACGTTCTTGGCTTCGATCACCTTGCGGCCTGACTGGCCGGCGGTCGAGACCGCCATGTTGACGTTGCCTTGACGCTCACGTCGCTGCGCGCGTTCGTCCCGCAGGCGCTTGAGAGCCCGAACACGTCCTTCGTTGCGTGTCCGGCGGGCCTTGATTCCCTGGCGGATCCACACCTCTTCTTCGGCCAGTTTCTTGTCGAAGCGTTGGTTCTCCAGCTCCTCGGCATTCAGACGCTCTTCAACCCGACGCAGATAGTTTGCCCAGTCACCTGGCCAGGATGTGACCTGGCCCCGATCGATCTCGACGATTCGGGTTGCCAGGGCACGCAGGAAGCGTCGATCATGGGTGACGAACACCAGGCTGCCCTCGAAGCCCATGAGGAATTCTTCCAGCCATTCGATGGCTTCGATATCCAGGTGGTTGGTCGGCTCATCGAGCAGCAGCACGTCGGGGCGTTGCACCAGTGCCTGGCCAAGCAGGACGCGGCGTTTCATGCCTCCGGAAAGCTCGGAAAACTCGGCATCAGCATCGAGATCGAGCCGCGTGATGACGCGTTCGACCTGCTGATCCAGATCCCAGCCACCGGCAGCTTCGATTCGACCCTGTACGCGCGACAGCGCATCGGCATCGAACTCGCCCTGGATCAGGTGATGGTATTCGGTCAGCAGGCGACCGGTCTCCCCGAGGCCGGCTGCGATCTGGTCGAAAACGCTGCCCTCGGCCCCGGCCGGGACCTCTTGCTGCAGGCGCGCCACGCGCACGCCCTTGCCGATGATGATCTGGCCATCGTCGGGGGTGATTTCACCCGAGATCAGCCGCAACAGGGTCGATTTGCCGGCGCCATTGCGCCCGACCAGGGCGATGCGTTCGCCGGCATTGATTTCCAGTTCGACGTTCTCCAGCAGCAGCGGGCCGCCGATGCTGAAGTCGAGGTTTCTTACGGTAATCAGCATAAATTCTCAGGTTCCACCAGGTGAGGCCCATTCCAGACGGAGGGCGCGGGTAAGCAATTTTTCGAGTTCGACCAGCACAAACACGATCAGCCCGAAGGCACCGACGATCAGCCAGTAACTGGCGGGAAGGGCGGTCGTACTGAACACCGCCTGGGCGGCCGGAAGGTAAGTGAACAAAAGCTGCAGGATGACCAGCAGGCCGGCGGCAAGCCAGGCCCAGCCGTTGGCAAACAGCGAATCCAGCGCGAGGCTGGGTTGCTGCCAGCGGCGGCAATTGAACAGGTAGGTCAGCTGACCGGCAACCAGAATGTTGACCGCCATCGTTCTGGCCAGATCTTCATCGCCAACCGTTGTCAGCACCCAGTTGTAAAGCATGAACGTGCCTGCGGTCAGTACCGCCCCGACCCAGATCACGCGGGTCACGATGAATGATGACAGCAAAGGCTGGTTCACAGGGCGCGGACGTCGTTGCATGACGTCCTTTTCCAGCGGCTCGAAAGCGAGTGCCAGGGCCAGGGTGATGGCGATGGCCATATTGACCCAGAGGATCTGAACCGGCGTAATCGGCAGTGACATGCCGGCCAGAACCGCCAGCACGATGACCAGCGATTGGGCTGCGTTGGTCGGCAGCAGGAACAGCACGGCCTTGCGGATATTGTCGTAGACGCCGCGGCCTTCTTCGACGCCGCCAACAATGGTGGCGAAGTTATCGTCGGCCAGCACCATTTCGGCGGCCTGGCGCGAGGCTTCGGTGCCCTTGATGCCCATCGCCACACCGATATCGGCGCGCTTGAGCGCCGGCGCATCATTGGCGCCATCACCCGTCATCGCGACGACATGGTTGTTGGCCTGCAAAGCCTCGACCAGCCTGAGCTTGTGCTCGGGAGTTGTGCGCGCAAAGACATCGATTTCGAGGGCTCGGGTCTTCAG
>JBLRWT010000219.1:0-4510 GCA_047921095.1 Wenzhouxiangella sp.
GCCACGTTGTGCATCTGAAATCCACCGGAGAAGAACGCCGACACCACCCACACCAGAACGCCGATGAACAGCGCCCGGAATACCGCGCCGCTGACATAGCCGGCGAGGATGATCCAGGGCGGCAGGGGGGAAATCAATAGCTCTTCGATATGACGGCCGAACTTGGCACCGAAAAACGAGCTGGTGATATTGCCGTAGGCGTTGGTGATCACGCTCAGCATGATCAGGCCCGGCACGATGAATTCCATGTAGGGCATGCCGTTCATCTCGCCGACGCGGCGGCCGATGATGGCGCCGAAGATGACGAAATACAGGCTCATGGTGATCACCGGCGGAATCAGGGTCTGGGCCCAGATTCGAAGGATTCGGGTGATCTCCTTGATCAGGATGGTCTTGTAGCCGACCCAGTAGGTGCTGGCCGATACCTGCTCGCTCATGCCGCCTGCCCCTCTTCGAAGTTGACCAGCCGAACGAACAATTCTTCGAGTCGATTGGTCTTGTTGCGCATTGACTTGACCTCGATACCTTCGGCCTGGAGCACCTCGAAAAGACGGTTCAGACTTTGCGCCTTGGGCATGCTGGCTTCCAGCGTGGTGGGGTCGCGCAGCACGATTTCGGCACCATGCATCGTTGGCGGCTGACTGATGGGCGCGCGCAGGTCAAGCACGAAGGTCTCGATATCGAGCTTGCCGATCAGTTGCTTGACGCTGGTGTTCTCGATGATCTGGCCGCGGTCGATGATGGCGATGTTGCGACACAGATTCTCGGCTTCCTCCAGGTAGTGGGTGGTCAGGATGACCGTGGTGCCGGCAAGGTTGATCTCTTCGATGAATTTCCACATCGAGCGGCGAATCTCGATATCGACGCCGGCGGTCGGCTCATCGAGGATCAGCAGACGCGGCTCGTGCACCATCGACCGGGCGATCAGCAGGCGCCGCTTCATTCCGCCGGACAGGGTGCGCGACGTCTTGAAGGCCTTGTCCCACAGATTCAGTTTCTTCAGGTAGAACTCGGCCCGCTCCCGGGCGATCCTGCGCGGCACGCCGTAGTAGCCGGCCTGGTTGACGATGATGTCGAACGGCTTTTCGAACTGGTTGAAGTTGACTTCCTGCGGCACCAGGCCAATCTCGGCCATGGCTTGCGAACGCGCCTTCTGCACACTGGTGCCGAACACTTTTGCTTCGCCGGCCGATGCATTGACCAGCGAACTGACGATGCCGATCAGGGTCGACTTGCCAGCGCCATTCGGACCGAGCAGGGCGAAGAAATCACCCTCCTCGACAGTCAGGTCTATTCCGCGCAGCGCAGTGACGCCGTTCTTGTAGGTTTTCTTCAGATTCCTGATTTCAAGCGCATGCATGACTTATGACCTGTTGGTTTTCCTGGCGGTGCCGGGCACAATACACGGCTTGCCTGGACCAAAGTGAACCATGATTGGGGTTATGACGTTGCGAATCAAATGCTACAGCATGACCGGCGGCCTGTTGCTCGCCGCCAGCGGTCTGTTCATATCCGAAGCGGTCGCCACCGAGCGCTACGCCGAAATGAGCTCGTGCGAGCTGAGTGTCGCCGGTGGCCGGTTGACGGCTTCGGCCCTGTGCGGGCGCTTCGAGGTACCGGAAAACCCGGACGACCCCAATGGTCGCATGATCGAGCTGGCCTATGCCGTATCGCCCGCGCGGGCCGGCCGTGGATTGGCCGATCCGGTGTTTTTCCTCGCCGGCGGTCCGGGCCAGTCGGCACGGGACATCCTGCCAGTGATGCGGATGGCGCTGCGCGATGTCAACCGCGACCGCGACCTGGTGTTTCTCGACCAGCGCGGAACGGGTGGCTCGAACAAGCTCGACTGTCCATTCGAGGATCCGGAGGACTGGCTGGACCTGGATTACGAGGAGATCAATCGGCAATTGCAAAGCTGCCAGCAGGACTGGGCAGCCGATGTTCGTTTCTACACCACCTCCCACGCGATTCATGACCTGGAAGCGCTTCGCGAACGCCACGGTTTCGAGCAAGTCAATCTGATTGGCGGCTCCTACGGCAGCCGCGTGGCCCAGGTCTATCTGCGCCGCCACCCCGAGCGAATCCGCAGCGTCGTGATCGACGGCGTCGTGCCGACCCGCCTGCAACTTGGCTCCGAGCACGGCCTGAAGCTCGATCAGACCCTTGAAGGCTTGTTCGAGGCCTGCGCCAACGATCCGACCTGTAACGAGACCTTTCCGGCCCTGGCCGAAGCATTTACCGCGCTGGTCAATCGCTACAGCGAATCCGCGCAGCACCTGATCGTCACCCATCCGCGCACAGGGCAGGGCATGGATCTGCGTTTTACCCGCGATGTGCTGGCCAGCGCGCTGCGCTTTCTGTCCTATGGCCCGCAGTCGCAGATGATGATCCCCTACCTGGTTCACGAGGCAGCCGCCACCGGCGACCCGTCCCGGATCGCCACCCAGGCGCTGATCGTGCACGAACAGATGGATGAAATGATCGCCATCGGTCTTAATTTTGCCGTCGGCTGTTCCGAAGACTGGCCCGAGTGGCCGGCCATCGACCAGTCCCACACCCTGCTGGGCAATTCGATGTCCGAGTTCTACGAACAGGTTTGTGCCTGGTGGCCGGCTGGCGACGTGCCTGCCGACTTTCACACCCCGTTCGACAGCGAGGTGCCGATCCTGATTCTGTCCGGTCAGCACGATCCGGTCACGCCACCCGAATATGGCGACGAGGCGGCAGCCCAGTATTCGAACAGCGTGCACCTGGTCGGTGCTGGCCTGGGACATATCGTCCTGACCCATCCCTGCTTCGGCGGCATCGTTTATGAGTTCGTTACCAGGGCTGAAACCGACGACCTGGATACCGAGTGCATGGCTGCGCTGGGCCAGGAACCCTTCTTCCTCGACTTGCTGGGCCCCGCGCCATGATTGAAGCCAGAAACCTGAGAAAGACCTTCAACAAGGGCAAGGTGGTCGCCGTCGATGACGTCAGCTTCACGGCCCGCGACGGTCAGATCACGGGATTGCTCGGTCCGAACGGCGCCGGCAAGACCACGACCCTGCGCATGCTCTATACCTTGTTGAAACCCGACTCGGGCAGCATGCGGGTCGATGGCCTCGACCCGGAAAACTCGCCGCTGCTGATCAAGCGCGCACTGGGCGTGGTGCCGGATTCGCGCGGCCTGTATGACCGCCTGACCGCGCGTGAGAACATCCGCTACTACGGCCGCCTGCATGGCCTGAGCCGGGACAAGATCAACCAGCGCATCCAGTATTTTTCCGACGTGCTCGACATGGGCGAATTCATCGACCGGCGCACCGACGGCTTCTCCCAGGGTCAACGGGTGAAGGTGGCGATCGCACGCGCGCTGATGCATGAACCACGCACCGTGCTGCTCGACGAGCCATCCAACGGCCTGGATGTCATGACCACGCGCGCTTTGCGCGAATTTCTGCGCGAACTGAAGAAACAGGGTTACTGCGTGGTGCTTTCGACCCACATCATGCAAGAGGTCGCCGCGTTGTGTGACCGCATCGTCATCATCGCCAACGGCAAGGTAGCCGCCGAGGGCAGCGCCGAAGAACTGCTGGCACGCTCGGGCGAGGCCAATCTCGAGGACGCCTTCGTGAAACTGATTGGAAGCGACGAGGGGCTGCTGGCATGAACGCTGTATTCATCAAGGAAATGCTGGACAACTTCCGCGACCGCCGGGTGATCATCAACACGCTGATCCTCGGGCCGCTGATGGGGCCGGTGATTTTTGCCGTCATGATCTCGTTCATGACCCGACAGGCCACCGAGCGCATGGAAGCGCAACTGGAACTGCCGGTCATCGGCGCCGAACACGCGCCCAACCTGATCGGCTTTCTGGAACGTCAGGGCGTCATCATCAAGGCCGCCCCCGACAATCCTGAGCAAGCCATTCGCACGGAAGAAGAGGAAGTCATCCTTCGCATCAGCGCCGATTTCGCCGAAGCCTGGGTCGAGGGCCGTCCGGCCCCGCTGGAATTGATCGCGGACCAGTCGCTGCGCTATACGGGTACGACCATCGCCCGGGTTCGCGGTTATCTCAACGGCTATTCCAGCCAGGTCGGCCAGTTGCGCCTGCAATTGCGCGGCGTCCATCCCGAATTGACCCGGCCCATCCAGGTCCAGGTCACCGACCTGTCGACACCCGAATCGCGCGGCGGCATGATCCTGGCCTTCCTGCCCTATTTCATCCTGATCACCGTGTTCATGGGTTCGATGCACATGGCGATCGACACCACGGCAGGTGAACGGGAGCGAAAATCGCTGGAACCACTGCTGATCAATCCGCTGCCACGCTGGCAGATCATGGCCGGCAAGCTGGCCGCTACAACGACCTTTGCCTTGATGACGCTGGGGCTCGGCCTGATTGCCTTTGTCTATGCAATGGGTTTTCTGCCGGTCGCCGACATGGACATCGCCCTGAACCTGGATTTCCGGGTCGCCGCCTGGGCCTTTTTGCTGGTGGCCCCGGCCGCCCTGCTCGCCGCCGCCC
>JBLRWT010000220.1:0-4495 GCA_047921095.1 Wenzhouxiangella sp.
GTCTTGCCGCAGCCGTTGGGGCCCAGGATGACCGTCGCGTGACCACGCTCGAGGCTGATATCGGTGGGATTGAAAACGGGCTCGCCCTGGCGATGGAAAGTGACGCCTGTGGCATTCAATAAAACGCTCACATTAAAACGCTCATGGCGAGAACTGGTGGACGTGAGCATGACCGGCTGACAGCATTCGGTCATCAAGCAGCCAGAGCTCGGCGACGCCATCGCGCAGGCCACAGACGACACCCAACTGCCCCAGTTGCCTTGCCATCGCATGAACCCACTCGGATTGCGGATCAATGACCAGTCGACCGTGTTCGTCCGGCCAGGCATTTTTTGTGGCCCGGGCGGTTGTGGGCAGAGACTTCAGGCCGGCCTTATTGATCGCCTCGTCAAGCAGTTGGGTGCCCATCAGGTTCGAAGCATCGGAGGCGGGTATGGCGCCCGGGTTGTCGGCGGTGATAATGGCCCAGCTTGAGGCATCGATTTGCTTATCCAGCGCCGGGTGCCCCTGGCCTACATGAACAACCACAACCTGCTCGCCACAGTGCACGAGATAGTCGGTGTTCAGGAAGGCATCCAGCAGACAGTCGGTCATGCTGGGCTTGGCGGTGGCGGTCATGGAGTGGGTCGGTAGTCTGTTGGCTTGTGCGTTATTATTCTAGCTGTTCGAGGGGTGGGGCATGATCCAAATCAAAACAGGAATCAATTGAATGCATTTTTTCTCGATGGGCGCGGACCTCCGCAAGGCAGCGGGCCGATGAGCAGCGACGACAGCAATTACGATTATGATCTTTTTGTCATCGGCGCCGGCTCCGGCGGCGTGCGTGCTTCGCGCATCGCGGCCGGTCATGGCGCGCGGGTTGCGATCTGCGAGGAATCACGAGTCGGCGGCACCTGCGTCATCCGGGGCTGCGTGCCGAAGAAGCTGCTGGTCTTCGCCTCGCAGTTTTCCGAGGCGTTCGAGGATGCCGCGGGCTACGGTTGGACTGCAGGCGAGCAAAGTTTTTCCTGGCCCGGGTTGATCAAGGCCAAGGACAAGGAGATCGATCGCCTCAATCGGATCTACATCAGCCTGCTCGACAATGCCGGGGTCGATCTGCACATGGGTCGCGGCCGCCTGATTGATGCTCATACCGTGCTGGTCGATGGCAAGCGCTTTACCGCCGAGAAAATTCTGATTGCAGTTGGAGGCCGTCCCTGGGTACCGGATATTCCCGGCAAGGAACTCGCTATCACCTCGGATGAGGCTTTCGACTTGAAGCAATTGCCCGGCAAGGTTCTGATCGCCGGGGCCGGGTATATCGCGGTTGAATTCGCCGGCATCTTCAATGGCCTCGGCAGCGAGGTGACGCTGGCCTATCGGCGCGATCTGATTCTGCGTGGATTCGACGATGACGTTCGTCACGCCGTCGAAGCTGGCATGCGCGGTCGCGGCGTAGCGATACACTATCATGCCAGTCCGGCCCGTCTCGAGAGGGTGGGGCAGGGCATCGAAGTGACCTTCTCTGACGACCCGCATGGCGAACTCAAACAGGTTTTTGATGCTGTGATGTTCGCAACCGGCCGGGAGCCGTACACGCGTGACCTGGGTCTGGAGGCTGCCGGGGTCAAACTTGGCGCAGGTAACCGGGTCGAGGTCGATGAATACAGCCGCACCAGCGTCGACAATATTTTCGCGGTTGGTGATGTCACCGATCGGGTTGCCCTGACGCCGGTAGCGCTGATGGAAGGTCACGCCTTTGCCGACACCCAGTACGCCGGCATGGACCGCCCGGTTGAGCATGCCAATACGCCGGCGGCCGTGTTCTCGCAGCCGCCGGTTGGTACCGTGGGCTTAAGCGAGGGCGAGGCGCGCGAAGCGGGCCTCCAGGTCAGGATTTATCGCTCGACGTTCACCCCGATGAAATATACTCTTGCTGGAAGAGACGAAAAAGGCTTGATGAAGCTGGTGGTCGATGCCTCAACGGATCGGGTCATCGGTTGTCACATGGTGGGCCCGGATGCGCCGGAAATCCTGCAGGGCTTTGCCGTTGCCGTACGCGCCGGCCTGACCAAGGCTGATTTCGATCGGACCATCGGAATTCATCCGACCAGTGCTGAAGAGCTGGTCACCCTCAGGCAGGCAGTTGACCAGTGACCAGATCAATATCGGGGTTTTGATGAGCAGGAAATTGGCCATTTCCCGAATCGGTTTCAGCGTGATGATCCTGGCGCTGCTGGCGATCGTAACGACCAGCTTTGCCCGGCAACCGGATACCTTGGCTGATCAGTGGATCGTCGAACTGGTCGACCAGCCGACCCTGGCCTACACCGGCCCGGATGCCGTTGTGCAGGCTGATGGTCAGGTGCCGGCCCGGGCGATGGCGCCGACTTCGCCGTCGGCGACTGGCCAGGCCCGCTTCGATGCCATGTCTGCGCCGGTTCGAAGCTATGTGGCCCACCTGGATCAGCGCCGTCAAGGTGCCCTGGCCGATGCGGCGCGCGTTCTGGGCCGTGAGCTTGCGCCCATTCATGTTTATCGTCACGTGGCCAACGGCTTCTCGGTCAGGATGAGCAGCGCGGAGGCGGCGAAACTGGCGACCCTGCCCGGGGTCAGGTCCGTCCGTCCTGTAGAAATCCACTACCTGGAACTGGACGATGGCCCAGGGATGATCCATGCCGACGTGGTATGGAACGGGCTGCCCGGCCTGGGTCAGGCCCGCGGAGACGGCGTGGTGATCGGGGTCATCGACACCGGCATCAACTGGAGCAGCGGCTTTTTTTCGGCAACACCGGCAAGCGGCCATGAATTCGTCAATCCATACGGTACCCAGCTGGGTCTGTGTTCCGACGCCCAGGTGCTGTGCAATGACAAACTGGTGGGTGTCTGGGATTTCACCACAGAGGGGACCCAGGGATTCGATCCCGACGGGCATGGTTCGAATGTCGCATCGATTGCGGCCGGAAACGCGCAGAGTTTCAATGTTTTCGGTCGAACGTTCAACACATCCGGGGTGGCGCCCAATGCCAATATCGTGTCTTACAAGGCTTGTTATGACGAATTGCCGGATGATCCTGAGCGGTCGGGCTGCACAGGCTCGGCCCTGACGGCGGCATTGGAACAGGCCGTGATCGATGGCGTCGACGTGGTCAACTACTCCATCGGCTCTGATGCCGGCAACCCATGGCTGCGATCAGTGCGCATGCTGAATTTCTGGGAGGCCGGAATCACCTTTGTCACCTCGGCGGGCAATGCCGGCCCGGAACCCGGCACGGTCGGGGCACCGGCCAACGCGCCGTGGGCCCTTGCCGTCGGCAGTAGTACGCACCGTCGCTGGATCGGGCGCCAGGCACAGATTTCGGGCGCCATCTCCAGCCGCTTCGTGATGTATGGCAACGGGCCTGAACTGGAAACCACCTTGACGAACCGGCCCATTGTCGTGGCCGATGAAGTTGGTGATGATCGGCTCGCGTGCGAGCCTTTTCCAGCGGGGTCTTTGACTGACAAGGTCGTGCTGGTTGAGCGCGGCGTGTGCAATTTTTCCACCAAAGTCGATCATGCCGCAGACGCTGGCGCCCTTGCCGTGCTGGTATTCAACAGCGTGCCAGGCTTGCCGGTGACCATGGGCGGACTCGAAGACACGACCATCCCGGCGGCCATGATGAGTCGCGAAGAAGGGCTTGAGGCCATTACCGCCATTGCGAATTCTTCCGGTCCGGTAGTCACCCTGTCGCCCCTCGAATTTGCCCTGATCAAGCCCGGGTTTGGTGATCTGATGGCGTCCTACAGCGCACGCGGGCCGGCGACATTTGCCGGCAACATCATGAAGCCCAATGTGGTCGCCCCTGGCGGGCTTTTTATTGGCAGTGAGCTGGGCTCGGCGATTCTTGGCGCGGGCGTTCCCGATGCCAATTCCCTGGTGATGATGCAGGGCACCTCGATGGCCAGCCCGCATGTGGCAGGCGCTGTTGCACTGCTGCGCCAGTTGCACCCCGATTGGGGTCCGGACATGCTGCAATCGGCATTGGAGACGACCACTTCCTACCAGACCGTCCTTTCCAACAATGCCCCGGCTTCCCAGTTTGACCAGGGTGCCGGGCGAATTCAGGTTGATCAGGCGGCAAAAGCCGGGCTCTACCTGCCCGTTACCCGGGCCCAGTTCCTGGCCGCAAACCCGGCCAGTGGCGGTGATCCTGGCAGCCTCAACCTGGCCGGAATCTTCAGCACAAATTGCAACAACGGCTGCTCGACGACCCGCACGGTCCGGGCCCTGCAGGCTGGAAGCTGGACGGTAACGGTCACGGGCGACCTGGATATTGGCGTCAGCCCAACCAGCTTTGCCCTGGCCGCCGGCCAGCAGCAGCAACTGAATATCAGTTTTGCTGCCGACGAGGACGCCAGTGGATTGATCGAAGGCCGAATCATATTGACGCCAGCATCAAACTCCATAGCCGTGCAGACCTTGCCGGTGGCAATTTCTGCTGACGATATGGATATCGGGATCAATGCCAATCGC